>JBGSXH010000233.1:0-3110 GCA_041751515.1 Cyclobacteriaceae bacterium
CAGGATTTATTAGTGCTGGGGCCTTCCGGCAAAGGAAAAACCACACTGATGCACCTGATTGCAGGTTTACTAAAGCCCAGCTCCGGGAGTATATCGATTGCCGGTCAAGTCTTGAACGCAATGTCTGAAAGCCGCATCGACCGGTTCAGAGGCAAAAATATTGGCATCGTTTTTCAGAAGCATTATTTTCTTCAATCTATCACTCTCTATGAAAATTTGATTCTAAAGCAGCAACTCATTCATCAATCTAAAAATGATAAGACCATCGTGCTGCTTCTGGATAGGCTGGGAATTGCAGATAAAGCAGCAGCCAAAGCCAATATGCTCAGCCAGGGAGAGCAGCAAAGAGCTGCCATCGCCATGGCCCTGGTAAACCAACCGCAACTGGTGCTGGCAGATGAACCCACCTCCAGCCTGGATGATGATAATGCGATGGAAGTTGCCATGCTTTTAAAGGAACAAGCTAGCCTGCTTAATGCCTCCCTGCTCATTATTACACATGACCATCGCCTACGCGAGGTTTTTAAGCATCATGTACAATTATGAATATCGCAACGCTAAGCTTTAGAAACATGCTGGAAAAACCTTGGAATACAGGGTTAAGCTTGCTATTACTCAGCCTGGGCGTGGGCATTATCTCTTTGATCATGCTGGTGAGTCAGCAAATCCAAATGCAGTTAAAATCAAGTACCGCCGGTATAGACATGGTGGTAGGTGCCAAGGGCAGTCCGCTGCAATTGATACTCTCCTCGGTCTTGCATATTGATGACCCCACTGGGAATATTTCTTTGCAGGAAGCTGAAAAGCTGATAAAAAACCCTTTGGTTGCTTCCGGTATACCGCTTGCTTATGGCGATAACTTTGAAGGGTTTCGAATTGTAGGCACCCAACATGCCTATGCTCAATTATACAAGGCAGAGGTGCAACAGGGGCATTTATTTGAAAATGCATTTGAAGTCACCATAGGTGCTCAGGTAGCACAAAAACTCAATTTGGGCATAGGCGACGTATTCACCAGTGCGCATGGCCTGGATGCGAGCGGTGCTGGCGACCATCACCAGCATCCTTATAAGGTTGTGGGTATTTTTGAACCGACACAAAAAATTATTGACCAGCTCATACTCACCAGCCTGCAGAGTGTATGGGACAGCCATCATGAAGAAGAAAGTGCATCAATAGCATTGAGTGAAAGCAAACACGAACATGATCACGATGAAAATCATCAGGAACATAATAATGAGCATCAGGACAAAGAAATTACCGCCATGCTCATCAAGTTCAGAAGTCCCATGGGCATGGTACAATTGCCCAGGCAAATCAACGAGCAAACTAAAATGCAGGCTGCATTGCCTCAATTTGAAATCAGCAGATTGATCACATTGATGGGCGTCGGAACAGATGCCCTCACCCTACTTGCCATAGCAATTATTATCGTGGCAGGACTCAGTGTCTTTATCAGCCTATACAATGCCTTGTCTGAGCGACTGTATGAAATGGCATTTCTGCGCATACATGGCGCAACCCGGTGGCAACTTGCCGGATTGGTGATACAGGAAGCAATTGTGCTGGTGGTCTGTGGTTTTATTATGGGAATACTGGGCAGCCGTATTGGCCTTTATATCATTGCTAGCTTATTTGAAGACAATTATCAATATCATCTGGTACAGTTTACTATTTTACCAGATGAATTTTTGCTGGGTATCGCCTGTATTGTCCTCGGCTTTGTTGCTTCACTCCTCCCCGCTATTCGCGCTTTTACTATTAACATTTCTAAGACCCTTTCCAATGCTTAAATATCTGCTTATATCTCTAATACTCTGCGTTTCGCATATGGCTTTCAGCCAAACAAAGATTACCTGGGAAACGCTCAACGATGTTACTTTCAGTGATAAATACAGCAAGGAAGTAGATGCCTATTTTTATTATCCTGATTTTGGAGCTTATGTCCTGGCTTTAGAGGGGAAAGAGGTTTATCTCAAAGGACATATGTTGATGATAGATCCCGAATATGGGATTCATGTGCTTTCAAAAAACCCATTTGCCTCCTGCTTTTTCTGCGGAAGTGCCGGACCGGAGTCCATTGTTGAGCTCAGGCTAAAGCCAGGTCATCCAAAATTCAAGAACGATCAGGTGGTGACCATGAAAGGAATTCTGCGGCTTAACTATGCGGATATTTACCAATGCAATTACATACTCGAAGACGCAGAAGTCTACAAGTAAAGCATTTACCAAGCAATTTCAATGCAAATAAAATTTTTAGCGTGCAGTACAGAGCCAGATTATTGAAAGCTTCGGACTGGGAGCTAACTTGTGTGCCTTGATACTGTGTATATGCCTGTTGAAAGTTGGCCACTTGCATCACATCATCCATTCATAATGATTATACTTTTCCTTCATGCTATCCCAAAATCCGTCGCTCCAATCCATAACTACGGCAGGTGTCCATCCTTTTGGAAAGTCTTTTAGAACGGCATCTACCATTTTACTGCCTTTACCCTTTACTGGCGAATTGATGTCATAAAAGTCTATCGTTTGGTAAGGGATATCATATAGGATTTCTATGCCTATCGCAGTTTCATGGCTCATCTCTGCAACAGGCACTTTGGGTCTTTTGGGGTAGTTCTCGCTCGAGGCTGCTAAAGTCGTATCATCTATCCGCACATATTTGATAAAATCCAGCCCTGCCAGATTTACTGCCATCTGCACGATCACTGGGTGCAACTCCTTTACTTTTGTAATCACCCATATCTGCGTACCCGATTCGTTGAAAGGTAAAAACAGTTTAGTGAATTCTTTGCGGCTCATGCAGGTCATTTACTGTTGTTTTCAATTATCTCAATTTCTTCCTCCGTCAAATCATAAAGCTGATAAACCAATTGGTCGATTTGATTTTCTAAGTCGCTAGTGTCAGATTTCGAATTTTCTTCCTTCAAATATAAAATTTGCATTACTATACTTGCGATACTTGCATCTTCCGCATTCTTAGGAATCATCATTTTCCTAATATTAGCTGGTTTAACTTGTGCAAAAGTTCTTCCCGCTTCTTGCGTTACATTTTGATACAAAAAGTTTGTCACCTTTGAATTCAATAACCCCAATGCAATTAAATA
>JBGSXH010000234.1:0-5100 GCA_041751515.1 Cyclobacteriaceae bacterium
AATCTTTTCAAGTAAGTATTCAAACTTCTTTGCAGCTTTTGGATAAAATCCCTTCAAATTATGTTAAGGTATCTGAAAGTGGTTTGCAAGGGCCAGAAAGCATCATTGAGCTGAAGAAAGCTGGTTTTAACGGTTTCCTGATTGGTGAAGCATTCATGCAATCGGCAAGACCCGATAAAGCCTGTGCCGAACTAATTCACGAATTGCAAAAGTTATCAGCCAAAAATGTCTAAGTCTAAACTTTTATTAAAAGTTTGCGGTCTGCGTGAGCATGACAATATTGAAGCCATTGCCCATACTGGAATCGATTATATGGGCTTTATCTTCTATAAAAAATCAAAAAGGTATGTCGATAATATCCTCAATCCGGCATGGTTAAGCGGAAAGCAATTCAAGCCCGCTTTTGTTGGCGTTTTTGTAGATGAACAAGTGCCTGTAATTCTGGAGCGCGCCAATGACTACCAGCTTCAGGTAGTGCAGCTTCATGGTGATGAAAGCCCGGAGGTTTGCGATGCTTTGCAAAAAGAAGGCTTAAAAGTATGGAAGGTTTTTAATGTGGGGAATGATTTCGACTTTATCCTGTTAAATACTTACGAGTCAGTAGTCGATGCTTTTTTATTCGATACCAAAGGCGAGGCAAAGGGTGGCAATGGAAAACCATTTGATTGGCAGATTTTAAAGGCATATACTTTAAAGACGCCGTTCTATTTAAGTGGAGGTCTAAGTTGCGATAACATAGAAGATGTTTTACAGCTTCAGTTGCCTGCATTGAAAGGAGTTGACGTCAACTCTAAGCTGGAAGATGCCCCTGGCAGAAAAAACGTAGATAAAGTGCGAGAAATAAAAGGAAAATTATGAATAACGATCATACATTCGCTGTAAACGAAAAAGGCTTTTATGGCCTGTTTGGCGGCGCTTATATTCCTGAAATGCTGTATCCCAATGTGGAGGAACTGCGGGTTAATTATCTGGATATTATTAATACGCCGGATTTTCAAAAGCAATTCAAGCAATTGCTGAAAGATTATGTGGGCCGGCCGACGCCCTTGTATTTTGCCGAACGCATGTCAGCCCATTATCAAGCAAAAATTTACCTCAAGCGGGAAGATCTTTGCCATACCGGAGCGCATAAAATTAATAATACGATCGGGCAGATTTTAGTGGCAAAGGCCCTTGGGAAGCAAAAAATTATTGCAGAGACAGGTGCCGGACAACACGGCGTGGCTACTGCCACTGTGGCTGCCCTTATGGGCATGGAATGCATCGTTTATATGGGAGCAGTGGATATGCAGCGGCAAAAGCCCAATGTGGAACGTATGCGTATTCTAGGTACCACTGTGAAAGCAGCAGAAAGTGGAAGCAAAACCTTGAAAGATGCCACCAACGAAGCCATGCGCCATTGGATCAATAACCCGACTGATACGCATTATATTATCGGTTCTGTAGTAGGGCCGCATCCTTATCCTGATATGGTGACGCGCTTTCAATCGGTCATCAGCGAAGAGATGAAAACACAGCTGCTGGAGCAGGAGGGTACCGAAAATCCAGATTATGTCGTCGCCTGTGTTGGCGGTGGTAGCAATGCGGCCGGCGCTTTTTACCATTATCTGGATGTGCCTTCTGTTAAGCTCGTGGCAGTAGAGGCTGCTGGGAAGGGAATCAATAGCGGAGAATCTGCAGCAACCTCGTTTCTGGGCAGCCCAGGCATTTTGCATGGCAGCCGTACTTTGCTCATGCAAACTACAGATGGGCAAGTGACCGAACCGCATTCTATTTCAGCCGGACTGGATTATCCGGGTATCGGTCCTTTGCATGCGCATTTGCACAATAGCAAAAGGGCGCAGTTTATCAGTGTTGAAGATGAAGAAGCGATGCAGGCAGGCATTTTCACCAGCAGAATGGAAGGCATTATCCCGGCTATTGAAACTGCGCATAGTTTTGCTGCATTGGATAAAATGAGCTTTTCGTCGAGCGACATCGTGGTGCTCAACCTCTCAGGAAGAGGTGATAAAGACTTAGAGACATACATAAAATGGGGGAATTATTAATGGCGGAGACAACAATAAAACAAAACAGAATCGATCATAGCTTTCAGAATACAGAGGAAGCTGTCCTTTCCGTGTATTTTACAGCAGGCTTTCCAAAGCTTGACGATACCCGTATTATTTTAAAAGCCTTGCAGGATTCCGGTGCAGGGATGGTGGAAATTGGGATTCCGTTTTCAGACCCTGTGGCAGACGGGCCCACGATTCAAATGAGTAATCAAAAAGCGCTTGCCAATGGGATGACGCTCCAAAAGCTTTTTGAGCAATTGAAAGGTATGCGAGAAGAAATCACTATTCCTGTCATATTGATGGGTTATTTGAACCCGATTGAGCAGTTTGGCATCGAGCGTTTTTGCCAACATTGTGCAGATGCCGGAGTGGATGGCGTGATTCTTCCGGATCTTCCACATCTGCTTTATGAGTCCGATTATAAAGCGATCTTCGAACAATATGGGCTGTATAATATCTTCCTCATTACACCACAAAGCAACGAAGCCCGCGTCAGGGCCATCGATGAAAGCTCGCATGGATTTGTGTATATGGTAAGCTCTGCAAGCGTAACAGGTGGCAGTGCCGGTATCAGCGATCAGCAAACTGCTTATTTTGAGAGAATACAGCAATTAAAATTATCCAACCCCTGCCTTATCGGATTTGGTATTTCTGATAAGGACAGTTTCCGAAAAGCCTCGAATTATGCAGCAGGTGCTATCATTGGAAGCGCATTCATCCGGGTTTTAGAAAAGCATGAAAATAGCCTACAGAAAGGCATTCAACAATACATTCATTCAGTCATTCAATAACAACCATCAACCTATGATCATACATTTAGCTACCGACATCAGCGAAAGCCAGCAGGCAACAATAAACAATAAGCTCAGCCAAATCGGCTATGGTGCCACCCATGTGAAAACTCAGTTAGGTAATTATCTCATTGGTATTGGGAAAAAAGAGTTTGATATCAGAGAGCTGGCCATGCTGCCTGGTATTCAGGATATCCATATTGTTTCAGACAATTATAAATTGGTTTCCGGTAAATGGAAGGTAAATCCTACGGTGATTGATCTGGGCGATGGTGTTAAAATCAGTGCGGGTGACTTTTCACTAATGGCAGGCCCTTGTTCTATTGAAAACGAAGAACAAGTATATAAAACGATTGAGCATTTAAAAGCGCATAATATTCGCATCATGCGAGGTGGTGTATATAAGCCACGAAGTTCCCCCTATTCCTTCCGCGGTCTGGGTATTGACGGGCTGAAAATGTGGCATGAGGCTGCTAAAGCTGCTGGTATCAAAATTATTACAGAAGTGATGCAGGTATCCCAAATCGAAGAGATGCTGCCTTATGTTGATATTTTTCAGGTAGGTGCCAGGAATACGCAAAATTTCAATTTGCTCGATGAGCTGGGCAAGGTGGATAAACCCGTAATGATCAAACGCGGAATTTCCGGAACCATCGACGAATTGCTGCATTCAGCGGAATATGTTTTTTCGGGCGGAAATGAAAAACTACTGCTCTGCGAAAGGGGAATCAGAACTTATGAGACGGCCAGCAGAAATACATTGGACCTGAATGCTATTCCGATTCTTAAAGAAAAAACCCATTTGCCGGTGATTGCAGATCCGTCGCACGGCATCGGTATTCGGTCGCATGTGGAAGCCATGACGTTGGCCAGTATTATGGCTGGTGCTGACGGTGTTATTTTTGAAATTCATGAAAAACCGGAAGAAGCCATGTCCGACGGACAACAAACTTTAAACTTTTCTGAATCCAAAAGCTTAATAGAAAAGACGCAAAAAGTAGTAGACCTCAGAGAAAGTCTCTAACAAAGTTGATTATTTTCAAGAATGATCGTATCATTGCAAAATGCAATTAAGCATCGCCACATATCATCGTTATTATCATCTGCAGAGATTCTCCGCCGGAATGGTAATGCTATGTGTCGATTAAAGATAAGATTTAATTAAACAAGTGAAGGCCTGAATTCCGATGAGAATTCAGGCCTTTTTTATTTTAAATGATGATTTTATGGCACCAATTCAGAAGCAGGATTACGACCTGTATACTAGTGAAGACCAGGCAGTTTGGAAGATTTTATTTACCAGGCAACTGAAGCAACTTCCTGAGGCAGCTTCAGCTGCTTTTATGGAAGGCTTAGAAAAAATCAATTTTACCGCAGATAAGATTCCCAATTTTACCGAAACGAATGTTTTGTTAAGAGAGCTTACCGGCTGGGAGCTGGTTGTTGTTCCCGGCATTGTGGATGACCAGATATTCTTCGAACTGCTGGCCGATAAAAAATTTCCGGCCACTACCTGGCTTCGAAAAATGAGCGAACTCGACTATCTGGAAGAGCCTGATATGTTTCATGATGTCTTCGCACATGCCCCTTTGCTCACCAACCAGGCTTTTGTGGACTTTCTGCAGGCATTGAGTAAAATCGCACTTGATTATATCGATAGTCCAAAAGCCATTAACCTGCTCAGCAGGGTTTACTGGTATACGGTGGAATTTGGTTTGATTCGCGAGCATGATGTGCTAAAAATTTACGGTGCAGGCATTTTATCTTCTGCAGGGGAAACCAAATATTCCTTAAGTACTGAGCCAAAACATTATGAATATGATGTGCGCAAAGTGCTGGAAGCGGGCTATGCAAAAGACAAATTTCAGCTCGAATATTATATCATTCCTTCCTATGAAGCACTGTATGGCTCCATTCCGCAGGTGAAAAAGGAATTGGCCAATATGATGGAATACGAAAAAAATAATGCTTAAAATTACCCAATTATACAAGTAAAGCTATTGAATCTCCGCACTCAGTCAGCAAAGTGCCTGCGCATGTAGAAGCAGATGCTTCGGCTGGTACCGGGTAGCTTAAAGGTCATAAAATTAGAAAATGAACATAGCCATCATAAAATACAATGCCGGCAACGTGCAATCCGTCCTTTACGCGATGGACCGGCTCGGTGTCTCGGCCAAGTTAACGGATGATCCGGATGAGATTCGAAAAGCAGACAAGGTGATTTTTCCCGGTCAGGGTGAGGCGCGATCTGCTAT
>JBGSXH010000235.1:0-2780 GCA_041751515.1 Cyclobacteriaceae bacterium
CTTAAAAAGAGGTGTTCACATTATCGTTGGTACACCAGGTCGTGTAATGGACCTTATGAACCGTGGCAATATAAAGCTAAGCACCTGCAGCTATGTCGTGCTGGATGAAGCCGATGAGATGCTGGACATGGGCTTTAGAGAAGATATTGAGTTCATTTTACAGAAGACGCCTGAAGATAAGCAGACAGTTTTCTTCTCGGCAACCATGCCAAAGCCTATTCTTCAATTGGCCTCAAGGTTCTTAAAAGACCATAAGATCATTGCGATTAAGGGCAAGGAACTTACAGTGGAAAAGATTAAGCAGTATTATATACCGCTTAGGGCCAATGAAAAAGATACAACAACCCTACGACTTTTAGAAACGCAGCAGGCACAACTTAAAGTGATCTTCTGTAATACTAAGCGCAAGGTAGATGAATTAGTAAGCTTACTACAGGAGAACGGTCATTTGGCTGAAGCACTACATGGTGACTTAAGCCAGGCGCAGCGTAACCGCGTGATGGAGCAATTCAGAAAAGGTAAAGTAAAAATACTTATTGCCACTGATGTTGCCGCTCGAGGTATCGATGTTGAGCATATTGAGTTAGTAATTAATTACGATGTTCCATTAGACACTGAATATTACGTACACAGAATTGGACGTACAGGTCGTGCTGGCCGTATAGGAACAGCATTTAGTCTGGTTGCTGGCAGAGAAATGGCCCGCTTGAAAGATATTATGCGCTACACCAAAAGCAATATCGAAAAGCAGGATCCGCCAACACTGATAGAACTGAATGCTTTAAAACGCAACAAACTTCAGGATGAAGTAAACCAGATATTAACCGGTGATCTTCAACATCTGGAAGACCTGATGATGGCATTTTACCAACAGGGTTTAACGGCAGAGTCTGTCGCTAAAGCACTTTTATTCAAGCACCTCGGACCTGAAGTGAAAGAAGAAAAAGTTGTTAAGAGAAAAAGGGAAATTACTAATATTGCCCGTTTATTCTTAAATGTTGGTAAACATTCTAAAATCAGCCCAGGTGATATTCTAGGTGCTATTACCGGAGAAACAGGCTTGCCTGGTAGAAAAGTCGGTGATATTGATATGTATGACAAATTCAGCTTTGTAGAAGTACCTGCAGAAGATGCTGATAAAATTGTCAAAATCATGAATAGAAGTCAGATCAAAGGAAAAAGTGTCAATGTGGAAATCGCAAAAGGCAAGTAAACCTTTTTAAATTCTTGTAAGATACGCAGGATGTGCTTTCGGGTACATGCTGCGTATTTTTTTTTGTTTAAATCCCGATGGAATAGCAACTTACAGCCTATGCAGCTTTTTTACGCCCCAGATATCCAGGAGAAGCAATCTTTAGAAGCCGAAGAAGCCAGACACTGCATCAAAGTATTGCGTCATAAGGTTGGAGATATGATCTATGTTATCGACGGAAAAGGGAATCGTTATCATTGTCAGATTGTCGCTTATAAGAAGAATATCTGCGAGTTGTTGATCCTGGATACAGTACATTTTACCAATCCACATGAACATATCCATTTAGCGATAGCGCCCACTAAAAATGCCGACAGGATGGAGTGGATGATTGAAAAAGTGACCGAAATTGGCATTGGCTCTATTCAATTCTTACAATGCCAGCATAGTGAACGTAAGCACTTTAAAACCGACCGACTTGAAAAAAAGGCGATCAGTGCCATGAAGCAGTCTTTGAAGTGGCATTTGCCAGTACTACACACAATCCAATCTTACGATGATTTTATAGCCCAAGACACAGATGCTTACAGTAACAAGTGCATAGCCTATGTTTCTGAAACAGACACCCCTCACCTCTTTAACGCAGCTAAAACTCAGGAAGCTGTACTCGTTTTAATTGGTCCCGAAGGCGACTTTTCCAGTGATGAAATAAAATCGGCAGTACAAAATGGCTTTACTCCTGTTAGTCTTGGCGACAGCCGGCTCCGAACAGAAACTGCTGCAATTGTAGCCTGTCATACCATCCAACTGCTTAATTACAAGCAGTAATTGAATCATCTCTTTTTCTTTCCATTTTGTGAAGCTCTGCGGTTACTTTTTATTGTCAGCCTGCATTAACCATGTAAAGATGCGAGCGTAATCATATACTTTTTAAATCCAATCGCGGCTTTCATGTAAAACTAATCATTCACTATTCCTTCCAATATGAGTAATACTGCGTCTAATACCATACAAAAGACAATTTATGATAATGCACAGAGCCACTTTCTGGGCAACTTTCCTGAGTCGCTTCCTATAGAGCAGGCCTATGTGCATATAGGAATGTATTTAGGATGGATCATTGAAAATGACTTGTTTAGCGAGTACTTTGAAGATGAAAGTGAAACCCAGATTTTAAGATTTAAGCAGCGTCAGGTGAGCTGCACAATTTTGAGTGAACTTTGGGATGGTTATCTTGGCTTTGAGTTATTTAGCAAAAAAGGCAATTTGTTCACTTACTATTATTATGGCGGTGGGATTTTTAAGAAAGATTATGAATCAATCCTTACTAACGATTTGCCCTCGTTATACCATGTAGAGGACACCTGGTCTAACTACGATAAAATAGCAGCAAAAATCACGGAAAGATTTAAAGAATGGGAACGCATTTTGAGCGAATAATTGCCTAATTGAATTACATCAGGAATTGAAACAGCAAAGGCTACCCAAATCGGTAGCCTTTGCTATTTAGTCAAACATTTATTGCTATCTGAACTTGCCTTTTAACATGGCGAGTTTAGCCTGCAAGTCGCCTTCAGGCGCCTTTTCT
>JBGSXH010000236.1:0-2602 GCA_041751515.1 Cyclobacteriaceae bacterium
CGCTGCTTAAGCCATCATATTCTTCCAGCATTTCTTTGAATTCAGTCCAGTCTTCAACCACAGGCTTGATAACGAACTCAATTGAGTCAGCCATTCCCTGATAGTCATAGCGTCTCATTTGCTCTCTGTAGTAGCGCTCGATAGCTTTAGCTCTGTTTTCTGCTAATTTATCGTTTACACGCTCAGGACCTTCTGGAGAGTGAGTACCAGTAATAGTAACTGTTCTTGTAACGTTTTTCTCAGCCAGGAAAGCATTAAAATAAGCACCTTTATCACCTTGCTTTTCAGTTGGTCTTAAAACTGCACTACCTTGAGAGAAGTAAAATTCAATATTAGTAGGCTCAAGTTCCTCTTCAGTTACGTAGCCATGCTCAGCATAAGCTGCGTAAGAAACCGCCTGTACAAGATCAGCAGTGTTCACAACACCTTCTGCTACAGTCATTCTGTCTGTAGTTCTTGACTTATCGTTGCTTGGGTTGATAGCTTCACCCTGAATAACTACTTCACCCTGCTTCATATCAGGATTATAGGCAAAAGCATATTCTTTGGTTTGGCGTGGTTGCTCAGAAGAAGCTCTGTCGTAATCTGCAGCATCAAACCTGATTGGCTCAAGTTCCAGCTCATCATTGCCGTACTGATAGAAAGTGTTTACTTGATACACTTTACCTTTTTTCAATGTCTTTGGGGGAAGAACGGCCGACATTTCGAATTTTACACTGTCACCGTGAACTTCTAGTGGGGAAGGCGTAACGGTAAGCTCCTGTTCCTTGCCTTTTTTTACCATCTGCTGAAGTGCACAACCTGAAAAGGCTGTTGTTCCGGCCATGGCTAATGCAAAAGCAAAATTTCTCGTTTGCGTCATGATTTAAAAATTTTGATTGATTTAATGCGAAATTAAGTTAAGCTGTAGTTTTGTTGCAATAATAGTTAAAATTAATGAGATTATTAATTTTTCAGTTTCGAACAAAATGATTATTATAATGTTTGTTTCTAATTATTAAACTTATGAATAAGCTCCAGCAATTTTTTGAAAATAGAGCCTTTGGCGTTTGCACTGTATTAGGCGATAAGTTAAAGCTGCCTATTTCTAGCATCAGGATGTTTTTCATATATGCCTCATTTATAACATTTGGTTCTCC
Organism: Cyclobacteriaceae bacterium; assembly: GCA_041751515.1. GTDB lineage: Bacteria > Bacteroidota > Bacteroidia > Cytophagales > Cyclobacteriaceae > JBGSXH01. Next base: position 1,140 of record JBGSXH010000236.1, read on the forward strand.
AGTCATAATTTATCTTGGGATGGCTTATCTGATTAACTTCAGAAGACATCTCCGTCGCAGATATAATTCTTTGTGGTTTTAAGTGCTAATCTGCAATAAACTATTCAGCTTTAAATCATTAGAATTTCAGCGCTGAAAACCTTTTTTTGCTTTGCATAAAGTATGCCATAACTATACTGCCTTCAAAAATACCGTGGCCTTTTTCTAAGTTTTTAACCGGACTAAGGCTATCCTCGACTTTAATTGAATTATTCTTGTATTTAACAATACTTTTCAGAAAATCTAGTATAGCTGACCCCACAGCTTTTACTAGAGGCCATTGTCCACTGATTGCAAACCGCAGCATTGCTATGCAGTCAAGCAAAATTCTTACCGCAATTTTTTTTAATCGAGTTTTTGGGGAACTATTTTTAAAAAGCATCCATAAACTGTTTCTGAAATTCAGATAAGTCTTTCTGGGACTGTGAGTTGGCAATGTTCCTCCACCGACATGATATACATGACTTTTCCCCACTGCGTAGACTTTGTAACCCCTATTTTTTAGTCGCCAACACAGGTCAATTTCTTCCATATGGGCAAAAAAGCGGTCATCAAAGCCACCAGCATCACGAAATGCCTTTGCATCAATCATCATGCAGGCACCAGTGGCCCAGAATGTTTCAATGTTGTCGTCATATTGCCCTTTATCTTCTTCCACGGTATCAAAGATCCGTCCTCTGCAGAAGGGATATCCGTAGCGATCAATATAGCCGCCAGCAGCCCCTGCATGTTCGAATAGCTGTCTATTGGTATAGCTTAGAATTTTAGGCTGGCAGGCAGCGATTTTTTTATCGCTTTCCATGAGTTCTAGAAGGGGAGGGAGCCACCCCGGGGCTACTTCTATATCGCTGTTGAGCAATACGTAATATTTCGACTGAATGAATTGCAAGCCTTTGTTATAGCCTCCTGTAAAGCCCGTGTTTTCATCCAACTGTATCAAATGTACTTCTGGGAAGGATGATTCCAAAAATGCTACTGAATTATCAGTAGAGAGATTGTCGATGACATAAACAGGGTGTCCCTCACTGTGTTTAAGCACAAATGGCAGAAATTTTTCAAGAAAATTTCTGCCATTATAATTTAGTATTGCGATTGCAACAAGGTGCATCAGACCAAACCGCTCAGATCAAGCCCTGGTATATTGGGCATGATGCCTTCGGTACTTTTTTTCATCTCTTCTTTTGCAAGCACATCTACATCTTCCAATGCTTTGTTTACTGCCGCCACGATGAGGTCTTGCATCATATCTTTATCATCAGGTTTTACGAGGTCATTGTCAATATCAATGCTGATAATTTGCTTTTTGCCATTGACGGTCGCTTTTACCATGCCTGCACCAGACTCTGCAGTAGTGGTAATATCGGCAAGCTTCTCCTGGGCCTCTTTCATCTTGCCTTGTACCTCTTTCATCTTGCCCATCATTT
>JBGSXH010000237.1:0-8430 GCA_041751515.1 Cyclobacteriaceae bacterium
CTCTAACCAACTGAGCTACAATCACCATGTAATTAGGTCTGCAAATGTAGGAAGCCTTTCGGAATTGGCCAAAGCTTTTGTTGTTTTTATCTGTCAAATTTTAAACGCATTCCTTTATGGCTTTCCTGAAAGCTGCCATTCTCATAAACTAAATTGCCGGAAACAATTGTATGGCTCACCGAAGACCTGAACGTTTGGCCTTCAAAGGGGCTCCAGCCACATAAGTAATGTATATTATCTTTGGCTACCGTCCAGGGTTTATCCAAGTCAACCAGGCAAAGATCTGCATAATACCCCTCTCTTATATAACCTCTCTTTTCAATGTTAAATAGTATGGCGGGATTATGACACATTTTTTGCACGATCATTTCCATCGAAATCTTTCCATTATGGTAATGCTCCAGCATACTGACCAGACTATGCTGTACCAACGGTCCGCCGGAAGGTGCCTTGAAGTACGAAGCATTTTTTTCCTCCAGGGTATGTGGGGCATGGTCAGTGGCAATGACGTCAATAGCACCGCTATGGATGGCCTGCCAAATACCTTCTCTGTCTGCTTTCGATTTGACCGCAGGGTTCCACTTGATCAAGCTGCCTTTTTCAGTATAATGACTGTCATCAAACCACAAATGATGGACGCAGGCTTCAGCCGTGATGTGCTTGTCCTTTAGCGGAATGTCAGAGGCAAATAGTGCCGTTTCTTTCGCTGTGCTGATGTGCAGGATATGTAACCGGGTTTTATGCTTTTTAGCAAGCTCAACGGCCATGCTGCTGGAGCGATAGCAAGCTTCGACAGAACGAATTTCCGGGTGGATGCTGAACGGAGGGTTTTCCCCATACGCTTCCTTTGCCCTCCTGGTGTTTTCCTGAATAGTGGCTTCATCTTCGCAATGGGTCGCGATAAGCATATCTACCTTACTGAAAATCTTTTCTAGCGTCTGGGAATTGTCTACCAGCATATTCCCGGTGGAAGAACCCATGAATACTTTGACACCGCAGACTGATTTCCGGTCTGTCTTTAAAACCTCCTCAATATTATCATTTGAAGCGCCCATGAAAAATGAATAATTGGCTAAAGCGCCTTTCTTCGCAATGGCATATTTTTCAGCCAGCAGTTTCTGCGTGAGGGTATTGGGTACCGTATTGGGCATTTCCATAAAGGAAGTGATACCGCCGGCAACAGCAGCCTTGGATTCACTGTAAATATTCGCCTTATGGGTAAGTCCGGGTTCTCTGAAATGTACCTGATCGTCTATAAGACCGGGGAGCAAAACTTTGCCTTCAGCCTCAATTGCCTTATGTGCACCCTCAAAACTGATGTTTTTGTCTATTTTTGTGATGAGGCCATCCTGAATGAGTACATCAGCTGCCCGCGACTGCCCTTCATTTACTATATTTGCATTGCGAATTAAAATAACTGAAGGTGAACTGCTCTTTTTCATAATGCTTTTTTACGAAAGTAAAGCTTAGCAGTCAAAAATTCCAGCCTTTCCCAAACTTCCTTACCATGAGCACGGCCATGCAGACATTTGACAATTTTAAACTAAACAAACAGCTGGTTTCCGCTACCGTGGAAGCAGGGTACGAAACGCCTACCCTCATTCAGCAGAAGGCCATTCCACTCATCCTTGCCGGGCACGATGTGTTAGGCATAGCGCAAACCGGTACCGGGAAAACAGCAGCCTTCACTTTACCCTTACTTATGAAAATAAAATATGCGCAGGGGGTGCATCCGCGTGCCCTGGTGCTGGCGCCTACCCGGGAGCTGGTCATGCAAATTACCGAAAACATAAAAACGCTGTCCATCAACACAGACATCAGAACTTTGGCGATTTATGGAGGACTGGGTCCCAAAACACAGATTGAAGCCATTGAAGCCGGAGTAGATGTTCTAGTCTCCACGCCGGGCAGACTATTAGACATCTATACCAAGGGTGCGTTGGTATTAAAAGAAATCAAAACGCTGGTGATGGATGAAGCGGATAAAATGATGGACATGGGCTTTATGCATCAAATTCGGAGCATTCTGGAAGTCATTCCCGTGAAGCGTCAAAACCTGCTTTTTTCAGCCACCATGCCGGAAAAGGTGGTTCGGTTATCGGAGGAGTTCCTGGAATTTCCTGAGGTGGTAGAAGTTACCCCGCAATCAAGTACTGTTGATGCCATTACGCAGGTGCGGTACGAGGTTCCGAACATGAGGACTAAATTAGCATTACTTGAGTATTTGTTCAATGAGAACGCCGATTTCAAGCGGGTGATTATCTTTGCAAAGACAAAATCCACCGCTGACAATATCTATAAATTCCTTGATCGGAAAGTAGAGAAGTCAGTCAGGGTTATTCATGCGAATAAAGGGCAAAACACCCGAATTAACGCGATGGAAGCCTTTAAAACTGGTGAAATACGCATTTTAGTTACGACTGATGTGGCTTCCCGGGGGATAGACATATCCATGGTTAGTCATGTGATTAACTTTGATGTGCCCATTATTTATGAAGATTATGTCCACAGAATTGGTCGTACAGGCAGAGCAAATCAACTGGGTGCGGCTTTGACTTTTCAAACTCCGGCAGACATTTATCATATTGAGGCCATTGAGAAGATGATTAAGCAAAGTATTCCGCAGAAGCCTATGCCTGCAGGAATTACCATTGCCAGCACACCTTTCGATGAGCAGCAATTGATGGACCGCGATCTGGACACACAACGAAAACGCATGGATCCAGACTTTAAGGGAGCGTTTCACGAAAAGAAGAAGCGACCACATGAAACCAGAGTGCGGAGCCGACACCAGCGTCCGGGAAAAGAAGGCTATAGCGGAAAAGGAAAGGCAAAGAAAAAGGGGAGAAAAAGATAGCACCTAGTGCTTTATTTCATGACATTAAGAAGAGGCCGATACATAGATTGTATCGGCCTCTTTTAAGTTAAAGTAAAGGTTTTAAGCCTTTATCAATCTTTATTTTTTATTCACATCTACAACAATACGGTCTTCACGATTGGCTACTTCCCAGGCAGTATAAAATACTAATCGGGTTATAGGCTCCATTTTCTCAGGAATAATTTTATCCGGGGTATCAGTAGGCTTATGGTAGTCTTCATGAACGCCGTTGAAATAGAAAATCACTGGAACATTATTTTTAGCAAAGTTATAATGATCCGAGCGATAGTAGAATCGGTTAGGGTCATTCTCATCATTATAGGTATAGTCAAGGTCAATGGACGTATATTTGTCATTCATTTCCTCGCTAATTTCATGAAGTTCTGTAGACAGTTTGTCTGAACCGATCAGGTAAATGTAATTGCCATCTTCTTCTCCTTCTTCTGTGATGTGGTCATCATCAATCCTGCCTATCATATCAATATTCAGATTGGCGACGGTATTGTCTAGCGGGAATATCGGATTTTCGGTATAATATTGAGAACCTAGAAGGCCTTTTTCTTCTCCTGTGACTGTCATGAACAGAATAGATCTTTTTGGACCCTCACCTGCTTCAGCAGCTTTGGCAAACGCACGTGCCAGTTCAATGACAGCAGAAGAGCCTGAAGCATCGTCGTCAGCACCATTATTTACTGTGCCATCTTCTTCCATTCCGATATGGTCATAATGTGCGGTGATGACCAAAACCTCATCAGGGTATTCACTGCCTTCCAGGAAGCCTAAAACATTTTCCGTATCGACAGTGGTAATTTTCTTTTCTGTTTTAAAAGCAATCTTTTTAGACTTCTTATTGAAATCGGCAGGGTTTTCAGCATGTTGCTGAATTTCTGACCACTCTGTCTTGAAGATTTTACCAGCATGTTCCGGGCTGATGAAGAAAACCGTATTGCCTTGTCCGCTATTATCCGGAAAAGTAAGGCGCGGGTGACTGAGGTAAGGCTTCATTTGCTTACGCATTTTTTCGAAGTCTTCTTTCGTTTCGTGCATGACTCCTAAAACTGCTACAGCGCCCGCTTCTTTGGCTGGTTTGATTTTTTCTGCCAGTTGTCGTCGATCTTTTAAGGTAATGAGTACTGCTTTACCATCAACATCAAGGTTTTCATAAACAGCTTCATCTCCATTGCCAGCAAACACTACCCTGGTTTTTACCTCTTTTGCATTTTCCTGAGAGCCAAAATACAAAACATCATCAAGGTTTTTCAGCTTCTTACCATCGATCGTTACATACGCTTGTTGCCACTCAGCTTCTTCCAGTTGAAACTCCTGGTAATACGCATCGCCACTTTTACTAATGCCTTCCAGTCCAAATTCTTTGAACTGATTTTTAATATAATCGGCGGCCATTTTCTGCCCATCTTTGCCGGTTTCGCGGCCTTCAAGGCTGTCCGATGCAAGCAAGGCTACATGCTCGAATAGCCTGTCCGAAGTGATTAGTTCGGCGTACTGCTGCTGGGCTACAGCCAGCTGGCAGCTTATAAAACATATAAAGGCGAAAGTGCCCTTGAGTAAATTTGTCATATATAAAGTATTTGGTTTTGAAATCGTATGCAATAGAAATGGTTTTCAAGGATTTTGCAAGGTTTTTTTGATAAATGGTGGCTATTCTTACCAGTTTCAACCGTATAAAATCGGGCTGACAGAACCTTTTATCTCATAAATAAATTATACCTTTGTACCGCCAAAAGGCACACTCTATTTTGTCTATACAAATCTTATTTTCCAGACTATATGAAAATTGACCTGCAGAACACAGAGCAATTCGTAAACCGTCACAATGGGCCGGATGCGACACAGCAAAAAGCTATGTTACAAACCATAGGCCTAGATACACTGGATGCGCTGATTGACCAAACTGTTCCCAAGAGCATTCGGCTACAAAGACCTTTGGATTTACCTGCTGCCAAAAGTGAGCATCAGTTTCTAAAGGATTTTAAAACACTTGCTGCCAAAAATAAAACCTATAAGACTTTTATAGGTATGGGCTATTATGATTGCATCGTCCCGCCGGTTATTCAAAGAAATATTCTGGAAAATCCTGGTTGGTATACAGCGTATACGCCTTATCAGGCAGAAATTGCTCAGGGTAGGTTAGAGGCACTTATCAATTTCCAAACCATGGTCATGGAGCTTACCGGAATGGAAATCGCCAATGCCTCTTTGCTGGACGAAGGTACTGCTGCGGCTGAAGCCATGGGTATGTTATTTGCCCAGCGCAAAGGAGCCAGAAAAAAAGCCAATACATTTTTTGTAGATGAGCATATTCTGCCACAAACCTTATCAGTACTCAAAACAAGGGCTATTCCGCTGGGAATTGACTTGCAGCTAGCTTCCCCTGCCGATTTTGATGCATCAGATGAAGCTGTTTTCGGCCTTTTGCTGCAATATCCCAATGTAGATGGTGCTGTATATGATTACGCCAACATTATCGCGAAAGCCAAAGACCATGATATTCACGTCGCCTGTGCTGCAGATTTATTGAGCCTGGCACTATTGACACCTCCGGGCGAAATGGGTGCCGATATAGTCGTAGGTACCACCCAGCGATTTGGTGTGCCTATGGGTTATGGAGGGCCACATGCCGCTTACTTTGCGACGAAAGAAGCATTTAAAAGGTCACTTCCTGGCAGAATTATCGGTGTGTCGCAGGACCGGGATGGTAATAAAGCCTATAGAATGGCACTGCAGACCCGTGAGCAGCATATTCGCAGAGAAAAAGCTACTTCTAATATTTGCACCGCACAGGTGTTACTGGCAGTAATGGCTGGTATGTATGGTGTTTACCATGGCCCAAAAGGCATAAAAAGTATTGCTTCCCGCATTCACGGACTGACACAACTGCTGGAGAAGGGATTGCAGTTTCTGGACTTCAAGCAGGAGAACGAATATTATTTCGATACTTTATTAGTCAACGTAGAATCTGCTCAGCCGCATATCCAAAAGATGGCGCTGGAGAAAGAATTGAATTTCAGGTATGTAGGAGATAGCAAAATCGGTATAGCACTGGATGAAACGACTACACTTGAAGACATTCGCAATATTCTGCAGATATTCAGCCTCGCTGCACAAAAGGACTTATCAGGTTTTGATGTTGCGCAACATGCTAAGAATATTGCTTTCGTAGATCCTAAGGGTTTGCTGAGAACTTCTGGTTTTATGGAACATGAGGTGTTCAGTTTATACCATGCCGAGCATGAAATGCTTCGATATATTAAAAAGCTGGAAAATAAAGATTTAAGCCTGGTACATAGCATGATTTCCCTGGGTTCTTGCACCATGAAACTGAATGCTGCATCAGAGATGATGCCCGTTACCTGGCCTGAGTTTAACCTGCATCCTTTCGCGCCAAGAAATCAGGCTGAAGGATACACGCAGATGTTTGAGGCACTTGAAAAAATGCTGTCTGAAATAACAGGATTTGCTGCTGTTTCACTGCAACCTAACTCCGGTGCGCAGGGAGAGTTTGCCGGCCTCATGGTCATTCGCGCTTATCACCTGGCAAGAAACCAAACACAACGCAATGTTACTTTAATTCCAAGTTCTGCGCATGGTACCAATCCTGCCAGTGCAGTGATGGCAGGTATGAAAGTCGTCATTGTAAAATGTGATGATTTGGGCAATATCGATGTGGAAGATTTGAAGCAAAAAGCGGAGAAATACAAAAATGAACTTTCTGCTTTAATGGTAACGTACCCATCAACGCACGGTGTTTTTGAAGAGGAGATTATTGAGATCTGCCAAACCATTCATGATCATGGTGGATTGGTGTATATGGATGGAGCGAATATGAATGCCCAGGTGGGTATTACAAGTCCCGCGAATATTGGTGCCGATGTTTGTCACCTGAATCTGCATAAGACCTTCTGCATCCCTCATGGTGGGGGCGGACCAGGGATGGGCCCCATTGGTGTCGCAGCGCACTTAATGCCATATTTGCCAGGGAATCCCATCATTCCAACAGGTGGACAGGAGGCAATTGATGCTATTTCCGCAGCACCATTCGGTAGTGCCAGCATTCTGAGCATCTCTTATGCTTATATTGCAATGATGGGCAGCGAAGGACTTACCAATGCGACCAAAATTGCCATTCTCAACGCCAACTATATTAAAGCGAGGCTGGCAGGACATTTCAATGTCTTGTACACCAATAAGAACGGACGATGTGCCCATGAGATGATCATCGATTGTCGAAACTTTAAAAAGGCCAATATTGAGGTGGAAGACATCGCTAAGCGATTGATGGACTATAATTTTCATTCGCCGACTGTTTCGTTCCCGGTACCGGGTACCATGATGATCGAGCCGACAGAAAGTGAAACACAAAGAGAGCTCGACCGTTTCTGCGATGCCTTGATTGAAATTCGCAAGGAGATTGAAGCCATTGCAGAAGGCAAAGCAGACAAGGAAGACAATGTGCTTAAAAATGCGCCACATACCATGGCCATGATCATGGCTGAAGACTGGCCAATGGATTACAGCCGTGAAAAAGCGGTATTCCCACTACCTTATGTAAAAGCCAACAAATTCTGGCCAACCGTTCGCCGTATAGACAGCGCCTTTGGCGACAGAAACCTGATGTGCAGCTGTATTCCTACAGAAGCTTTTGCAGAAGAAGCGCCACAGGAAGAGCCGGTAGGGGTGTAAGGTATATAAATTCTATTAGAAAAGGCCAGTTGCATTCCTTGTAGCTGGCCTTTTTTGTGACTGATAATACTATTCTGATTATTTAATATTTTACAGAATATTATGAAGTATTAAATATTAGTTAAGAATTTTAAATCCTGAGGCATTCTTCATCTCGGATCCTGATTCAACTAATTTTTTGAGCTCAGCTTCTTTAAGCTCAATAATATCAGCCTTAACACGTAGCATAACTTGAGGATAGAATATAAACTTAAAAGTTAATTCCGTATTTAAATTTCTGTTTTCCTTGGTGAAAAGAATAAAACCTGCTCCACTTGTTATCAGAAATGAGCTAGAGTACATCCTTCTATCATGAACCTTTTTGTAAGGTGATATTATACAATGCGTAAAATTGTCTTCATCTAAGTGGCATCTTGTTGTAATTAAATCTTTAATTTATGCTAGTTTTTGTGGAATTGTCCATGCTTTTTTTTCAGTGAGGATGTAATTATGGAGCTTACTTAAATCTGGAGTTACAATAGCAAAATTCGTCTTAAACGTACTATTTGTTAGTGTGTTTTTTATTATTGGTATTAGATTTCGTTTTATACCATCCTCGTTTATAGCTAGATAATTATCTACAATTAACATCGAGTGAGTACTATGTTTGAAGCTAGATAGCACATCCCAATTGTAAAAATGGTTAGAATCAATTTTTTTTTTAGAGGTGCGAAGTGTGGGAAGTCGGACCCAATCATATCTTAAATAGGAAAAGCGTTGCCAGTCCTTATCTAATTCTTCGAATCTCACTCCTTCATACCCATGCTTGTTTACAATATTAAGTAGTTTACTATCATTTAGTAAGAAAAAAC
>JBGSXH010000238.1:0-3119 GCA_041751515.1 Cyclobacteriaceae bacterium
GAGTTCATATTCATCTCTATTGAACCGGATGGAATCCTCTACTTCAATTTCAGCGACTGAGTCGGGAGCCAGATTAATTTCTGCGACGATGGTATTGGCAATTTCATTTAAATCGAGCTTCTGGAGTTCCTGCAGATCATCTCTATCGCCTATGAGGAAGGTTATGTTACTGAGTTTCCCAAAATCTACTATAACAGTGTCTTTATCAGCAGTGGAGACCTGGGCTTTGCCAGTAGCTATTATGGCGAAGATAAATAAGATTGGATATAGGCTTTTTTTCATTTTAGTAAATATTAAGGATTGTTATTTCTTTTATTGTCGAATTTTAATAAATCTTGTTTGGCCTCTCTGAGTTCTTCAAGGCCTAGTTCTCCGTCTTTAACATTTTTTGCAAATGCGACAAACTCTCTGAAGTTAAATCCGGTTTTGCTGGCGATATGCTGTGAATGTCCGGTTTTATTCCCAGCCAGTTTGATTGTGATTTTTACCGGTTTAGTGCTCGCTTGCTGCGTAAGCATCGTACTGTTTTCTATAATATCGACCATAATATCTTCGACATGAACCGGCTTCTCTTCCTGTTTCGGCAATTTAACTGTGATAGTGGCTATTGATGCCAGAGCCTTGGGCTCCTCTGGCTTTGGTGCAACTATATTATCTGCGTCCTTTGTTGCGGCGGGTGTTTGGGACGGAACGGCAATATCAGCAAGTAAATTTTTGCGAGGGGTACTCCCAAGCTCGGGTGGCGCTATCGGTGAGCGTTTTTCCACCTTGCTGCTTCTTGCCGCTGTAAAGCTTTGGCTTTCTGTCGTAGGCTGCAGGAGGACGTAGGTCAAACTCAAAAGTAGTGCAATTGCAGCAGCGGTAGCAGACCACCAGATAGCAGGTCGCTTCTTACTGCGCTGCGTTTTGTTGAGTCGTTTCTCCAGCATGTCCCAGCTTGTGGCAGCGGGCGCCCGCTGCTGCTCTTTTAACTTTCGAGCAAATAAATTGTCTATAGGATGTTTTTTCATTGTCTTATCTGTTGTAATTGACCGCATTTTCGTCCATGGTCAATAATTTCTTTTGTAGGTGAATTCTTGCTCTGCTGAGCTGAGATTTGCTGGTGCTTTCTGAAATGTCCAGCATTTCACTAATTTCTTTGTGACTATATCCCTCTATAGCGTACATGTTGAAAACTGTTCTGTAACCAATGGGAAGCTGGCTGATCATTTCTTCAAGATCTGATGCAGCTATGTTTTCTTCAATTTTAGCAATATCAGGTTGCCTGCTGGCTTTCTCAATGTCTACTTCTACAGACATATTTTTATGTTTTCGTATGTGGCTTAAAGATTCATTGACCATAATTCGTCTAATCCATCCCTCAAAGCTTCCCTGCGACTGAAACTGCTCAATTTTAGTAAACACTTTAAAAAAAGCATTCATCATCACATCTTCTGCCTCTGGCTGATTGCCGGTATAGCGGAAGCACAAGGCGAGCATACGGCTGGCGTACTTTTCATAAAGCGCACGCTGGGCTTTGCTCTTCCCTGCTTTACAGTCTTTAATAAGCTGTTCCTCTGTACTTGATTTTTGTAGCAATAGTCGCATTGGGTTCGGTATTGTATCTGGAAGATGCAGCTTGCGCCATTTAGGTTGCATTGCTATTTGAATTTTTAAATGTTTTTACTTGTAAACAAAAAAAGCCCGCTTTATAGCTGGCTTTTTTGTGAAGGCTGTCTTTTGTTATTTTTTTTGGTAATCCACACTGGCTGCCCCTGAGGTTTTATATTCTATATTTTCCAAGATAGTCAGTTTTGCAGTAGCTGCGCCTCCGGCTTTGATTTCAGCGTAATTGGTTTCATAGCTTTCAGCATTAAGACTGGAAGCGCCACCAAGATTAAATTCAACGGTGTTTCCTTTTCCAGTCATTGTAAGGGTGGAGGCACCGGAAAGTTGTCCTTCCAGCCGCTCGTAACTGCCTTCCAGGTTATAGTCGGCAGCGCCGGAAACAATCAATTCAAGGTTTTTGTCGCTAAATCCGCCCATATGCGTAACGGATGCCCCGGATGCCTTGACATAATTTATATTAGGGCTTTCAATCAGTACATTCACTGTTTTGTCTTTGTCTCCCCAGTAAAACCAATTTTGCTCGTAGCTAATCTTTAGCTCGTTGCCATTAATTTTAAAATTGGTTTTTTCCACATCTTTCTGGCGACCATTAAGTGTGATGCTATGTTCACTGCCTGGTTTAATAAAAACCTTAAAATTGCTGCCATACCTAAGCGCATCAAAGTTATCAAGGTTATGCTTTTCTGTATGGCCGGATTGCGGGAAGTTGACGTCAGTACCTGAGCTGCTTGTTTTAGTACTTGTTGCACAAGTAACGCATTTTAGGCCAGCTTCGGTAAAAATCCATGTATTGCCAGGGATTTGTTCGACAGTATAACCACTGGTATATATAGTGCTCCTAAGGATGTCCCGGAGGTTATCACTCATGGTGAATGGATACTCATAAGGAATATACAATATCATCGATAATTCCTGCATTCTGAACTGGGCGTCGTCTTCCAGGCTTGCATGTGAATTAAAGGATAGTATAGAATCCTGCTGTACCACGCCGTGAATCATTGCCTGTGCATTTTGTATGGCATTATTCCTGGACCTTCCGCGTGCCTCAAATCTTTTTTCAAGTAGAAAATTATCTTGTTCGTGACCACGCAGCCGCAATGTGACGTTTTGTAGCTTGTCGTCACCGGCATATTTCATGGTCAGGTGAGCCAGGCTATAGTCCTCCATATTGTAGTTGACTTCTTCCCGGTGAGTCCCTTCAGACCTGAACTCTGTAACAATGCCAGGTACAATCATGCCGGCTCCGACTATACTTACGATCCAGATAGCAAAAAGTCCCCAGCCTAGTGAAGCTGATACGATCTTTCTTTTCATCATGATTGCAACTCCAAGTAGCGTCATCACCAGGGCGGGGATGGCTAAGAATATTACAGAAAACAAGATCGCATACGGCGGCAACATTTCTCGAATCAATGCAATAGGATATTCATCTAGCATTTGCATGCCGGGAAACCCACGCAGACTGAAGAAGACACCCCCTGAAAACAAGACTGACATCAGTAGTGAGATTC
>JBGSXH010000239.1:0-2179 GCA_041751515.1 Cyclobacteriaceae bacterium
ATACTCATAACAAAGTCATTCATCATGAAGCCCTTCAAAATGCTCCTGCTTATTGCTATTATTTTGGTATCAATTTCCAGCTGTCATCAATCCAATACGTATGACTTAGCCATTGAAACTGTGAACATCTTTGACGTTCACAATGGTGAAGTAATAGAGAACAAGACAATTTTAGTCAAAAATTCCCTTATTGAATCAATAATTGATGCAGACGAAGCCTATAAGGCTGACCAGGTTATTGAAGGGAAAGGAAGGTTAGTTACTCCCGGCTTCGTAGATACCCATATACACCTTACCGATATGTTTGGTGACTATGTAAATGCACCAGAATACTTGGTTAAGGACTCAATTGATTATTATCGTAATCAATTGTCTGCTACTTATCTTCAATATGGCACCACTACGGTCATGGATATGGGGCAGCCAGAAAAATGGATGGCTGTTACGCTTAACTGGCAAAAGCACCCGGCAAGCAAATATCCGAACCTGTATATCACGGGAGGCGCCATGATATCCGACGAGGAAAGAGCACCTTATATTAGCCATACTGAAGTTAAAAGTCCGGAAGAAGCAGAACAAAAAGTGCAACATTATCATCAACTTGGTCTTAGGCATCTGAAATTGTACTGGCGGTTACGTGAGCCAGAAATGAAGGCCATAGTTAATAGAGCAAATGAGCTGGATATGCATTTGTACGGCCATATCGATGAAGATATAATTTCAGTACAGGAGGCTTTAAGTATGAGGGTGAAAAATTTTGAACATCTTCAATCTATTGCGCTAAGCACATTTAGCTATGATGACCATTATGAAGACATGAGAAGCAAATTCGGTATACCTGATATTGAAAGTGTTGACGAATTCATAGCCATGCGCATTTTAGTATTTAAATATATGAAAGAAGACAAGGTCCTTCATGAAGATTTTGAAGAATTACTGAGTAAACTTGGCCAACAAGAAGCAACATTAAGTACCACAATACATCTCTTAGGGTCTGTGGCAGAAAGAACATATTTCACTACTTCCGCCGCAGCAACTGCTGATATCACTACTGAAGTTTTACCACGATATTCCATCCAACAAAAAGAATTACTTAACTCGGCGTTTGATATTGCTATGGACTATTTGAAGTCAGCACATAGTAAAGGAGTCAAAATAAGAATTGGAACTGACTGCCGAGAGGGAGGAAAAGCCATGCTTTCTGAATTGATCTTATTGTATGAGGCTGGATTTACAATGAATGAAATCCTTCAAATAGCAACAATAAACGGCGCTGAAGCCCTTTTCCTGCAGGATACATTAGGCAGTATAGCGGAAGGTAAAAATGCGGATTTGCTAATTTTTGAAAATGATCCTTTTCAAGATCACGCACACCTGCTGGGCAAGAAACTGATAATAAAAGATGGAAAAATAATGGGTGATGACTAAGCTATCCTTACCACAAAAAGTGCTACCCTTGAAGTAAGTCCGTTAATCAAAGGAGATTAACTCCTATTTTTTGACTGGTCTATCATGCTCTCTGACATATGTTGCTGTTCCAGGCATCATCAGTTTTACCACCCCTCTACTAAACAATTCTTGACTCCGAATAAAGATCGTAAGCAGCTATAAGCCCTTCACGGCCAGTAACACCCGGGTACCGCTCATACTCCTGGATTTTAGCGCGTTCCTCTAAATAAACCGGTTGGTATTTTCTTTCAAGCTCGTTCCAGACAATTAACAAATAGTGGTAGCCCATCTTGCTCTGCCGACCATCATCCAGCCAGGAGTCAAATAACATTTCATCAAGAGGTTCAGGAAATTCCGAACTATCAAACATCATAGAGCTTAAAAACTTTTAGCAGAAAGAAGAGTAAGTTAGCAAGTGCGCTTCGAATAAGCAACCGGATACCAGAAATCCCAGAAAGGTTGAGGTAGCTGTATCAATATCTTACAAGCCTTATTTTGAGGTTTCCGAATGATGCCAGCTACAGTTCGTAAGTTTTGAGCATACTTTATTGCAAACATCAATCTTTCCAATCCCTGAAATCTTCAAAGTCTTTAGTATCTAAAAGCAAGAATTAAAAAACTTAGCAATAAAATGACTGACGACAAAGTTTATACTTCCCTACCCATGCCTCTTTCCTTGCATCTATTTCTCCGAAAAGGCATTCCCTACACCATCAGCAATGGCACCTTC
>JBGSXH010000240.1:0-5599 GCA_041751515.1 Cyclobacteriaceae bacterium
TTGCCATGGGGCATGACGGTTTTTCCAAACTGCTTATGCACCTGCAAGTGGGCGATCTCATGAAGATAAGTAATTAAAAAGCTATAAGTGTTTAAAGTGCCATTCACGGTAATCACATAAGGCTGCCCTTTTCTATACCGAAAGTCACCAAGCTTAGACTTGCGCTGACGGGTCACTTTAAAATTAAAAGGATACTCCTCCCAAAGCTCGCAACTGTACGGCACAGCTACTGCAGGAATATACTTGGCCAGAATTTCATGCATTGATCTACGCTGATTTGGACTAAACGACATATATAAAAATGTAGTTTTTAACACCTAAAATTAGTTATTTTTCCTGAGCTTGAAAGCAATTGTTGATTGCAACAGTGTAAGATTCAAATATTCTTACTCATGACAACATGTACCTTACAGTCACAGATTAATTTGATTGTCAGGTTTAGTCTGCTTAATTTTAATATTGAGATCTTTCTTCGCTTAAGTCTTTTTTCATTATCAAGCAGTACATAAAATCAATTCTAGTTAAATGTTTTCTGTCAGGTCCAGCGTACTTATTGCACTTTTGCTTTTATTACCGCTGTATCTAGCGTTTAAGTACGGTGGTATTTATGAACCTTTCCCTGCAGTATTAATGCCCTCTGGTGCGCATAAGACTGAGGTACCATTTGATACCAATGAAACAGAAATTAAAAATATCACTGTAAAGGCCATCAACAGGCAAGGAAATTGGCAGGAAGTCGACCGTATAAAACTGTTGCACCCGATCCCTGTTCAGTATTTCCCCCCAATTTTGTCAAGATCATTCGGTTTGTCAGACGACTATAGTTTGAAAAAAAGGGGAAAATTTGAACACTTTTTATCGAAGATCGGCATTTTACGTCCTCGTGTACATGACGCATCGGTACATGCTGAGGCAAAAGCATGGTTGCGAGAGCAGCTTATAGCCCAACAATTAAAGCCTGACACTATAAAAGTAAGTAGCTTTTTACAAATTATATCGCTTCCTGAAGGCAGCATAGTATCTGAAATCGTCAAAAATGAAGCAATTTATGCTTTGGATTAACCGCATCAACCATTTATTCTGGACGCGTGCTGGCAAAGCTTCCATTACCAGCGTCCGTTCAGTAGCTGCGTACAGAATTGTATTAGGCTGTTCTATCCTATTATTTTTAATGCCCGGTTTCCAATGGCTCTCGCAGGTACCCAAGGCATTTTTTTATCCGCAGGTTTTTAGTATTGCAAACCTCGTAGACAGCTTTCCTGGCAAAGGTTTCTTTGTTGCTCTAGATGCTATTGTCCTCACTAGTCTGGTCTGTTTTACTTTAGGGGTAAAAGCAAGGTGGTCTGGCATTGTATTTTTCTTGGCCTGCATGGTCGGTTTAAGCTTTCAGTATTCATTTGGTAAAGTAGACCATGTAAATCTAATTTATATCACCGTAGCCTGTATGAGTTTTTCAGGCTGGGGCACGCACCTGGCAATAGTTCCAGATAAACCTTCTAAATATGATCACCTGGGGAAATGCATGGCGCTTTTAAGTATTATCGTATGCTTTTCTATGTTCAGTGCAGGCTTGGATAAAGCACTCTTTTGGGTTGATTTTGATATCTCGCAGAATGGGTTCCTATCCTGGTATTATACCACCTATTTTATTAATGAACGACAGTTTTTACTGGCACCATTTGTACACTACTTCCCCTTGCACCTATTGGATATTTTAGACTATGCAGCCGTAATTTTTGAGTTATCTCCGCTGATTTTTCTTCTGTTTTCCAGAAAAGCATGGAAGTTATGGTTGCTCGTTGCTTGCTCTTTTCATTTAATGAATACACTGCTTCTGAATATTACCTTCGTACAAAACTGCTTTGTATATCTTATCTTTCTTAATCATGAAAGTATTTATAAGCATTTAGACTTCCTGCGTCAGCATGCTGCATTAAAAAATGCAGCCGTAATAATGATGATTTTATTAGGTAGCGGAATATTCATTTTTAATTTCTATACTGTCGATTTGCATCATCTAATTTCACCAAGAGCGTTAATTCAATTTAGATTATATGTGGGCATGCTGGTTTGGATTGCTGCCATCAGCATATTCTTAAAAAGCATATTCTTAAAACCTAATAAATTAGACAAGAATAAGCCTGCCTATGCACTTTCAAACAAGCAAACCAAAAGCCGGCAACTGTCACAAATGATACATACTTAATGAAGTAATGCATCACTAGTGGCAAACGATCTAAAATTATTATTTGCGCTGCGTTAATTACCTTTTTGGCATCATCCATCTGAAACCAGGCAACTTAATCTATTTCGGGAAAGGTCTTTTGCACACCTGACCTGGGCGGCCATTCAATTTCAAAAGTATTGGAAGGTGGGAAAGCGTCAATTTTGTCCGCTAGTCTTACTGCCCAGGCATGAACAACTTTGCCGCCTATTTGCTTTGACTGTGCCAAATGGACTAAGCTTATCTTTTGTACGAATGCCTGTTTCCTCTTGCAGCTCCCTGACTGCAGCATCTTCCAAGCCTTCACCCGCTTTCGACAGGCCTTTTGGAATACTCCACCAACCTTGCTGTTTGTGTTTGAAGAAAGCTCCTCCGGGGTGCATCAATAAATCCTCTATTTTTGGCTGCGCGATAAATGATAAACTAAAAAAGTCCTGCGCTGATGACCTTCATCCCGTATATACAGTGCTTTTCAGGAATGCTTGGGCAAAAAAATAGCCTCAACTAATGCTGAGGCTATTTTAAATAAGTGAATTGAACTTAGTTCTGAATCTCTGTTTCATTTACCTGCGTAGTATCAGCTTCCTCGGTAGTATCAACTTCCATTTGAGTAGGCTCTTCTACATCTTCTGCAGGCGCTTCATTGGTAGTTTCGATGGCGTCATCGCTACCTTCAGTTTGAGAAGCATTTTCGCAGGCAGTGAAACCTAATAGGAAACCACCGGCAATCATTAGTGCAAATACTTTTTTCATAGTTTTTAGGATTTAATGAAGCTGTAAAGATAATCCTAAAATCATTATACAATACGCACGCTGTAAGATTTTATTTTTGACGGAAAAACAAGTTTATAGGTACACCGCTGAAACTGAAGTGCTCCCGTAGTTTATTTTCCAGATACCGCTCGTAAGGCGCCTTAATATATTGGGGTAAATTGCAGAAAAATGCAAATGAAGGCGTTTTTGTTGGTAATTGCGTAATGTACTTTATCTTAACATGCTTACCTTTTAAGGCTGGTGGCGGATATTTTTCGATTTCTTTTAACATCGCATTATTAAGCGCAGAGGTAGCCACTTTACGAAATTTATTCTCGTAGACCTCAATCGCCAGCTCCATGGCCTGAAATATTCTTTGTTTTTCGGTAACACTGGTAAAGATTACCGGGATAAAATCGAGGGGCCCCAGTTTTTCCAGAATGTCCTTCTTGATGCCATCCATGGTCTTGCTGTCCTTTACTATCAGATCCCATTTGTTGACCATGATAAGGATCCCTTTCTTGTATTTATTGGCCAGGTTAATAATGCTCAGGTCCTGTCCTTCCAGTCCGCGGGTCGCATCGACCATAACGATACAGACATCGCTATCCTGAAGTGCCTGAATCGACCTAAGCACTGAATAAAATTCTATATCATCCTTCTTGCTGGACTTCTTTCTGAGCCCGGCGGTGTCAGTAAGGATAAAATCTTTGCCAAACATAGTGTAGTGTGTGTTGATCGCATCACGGGTGGTACCTGCTACATCGGTGACAATACTACGCTCTACACCTATCAACACGTTCAAAAATGATGATTTCCCCACATTCGGACGTCCAAGAATAGCAATTCTAGGGGTTCCCTCATCGGGGTCTTCAATACCTTCATCTTCAAAGTGTGTAACCACCACATCCAAAAGGTCTCCGGTACCAGAGCCACTTGCTGAGCTGATAGGATAAATATCACCCATTCCCAAAGCGTAAAATTCTGCAGTGGAGTACGCCCGCTCATGCGTATCGGATTTATTGGCTACCACCATCACGGGCTTATCAAGCTCGCGGATTATTTTTGCAAACTCTTTGTCCATGTCCGTAAGGCCGTCAATGGCGTCCACTACAAAAAGAATAACGCTGGCTTCATTCAGCGCCTGTTTTACCTGCGTTCTAATGGCAGATTCGAAAATATCATCAGATCCTTCCACATATCCGCCGGTATCTATGACAGTGAAATACTTACCGATCCATTCTGCATAGCCATATTGCCGGTCACGGGTAACGCCACTTTCATTGTCCATGATTGCTTTTCGCTTTTCCACGAAGCGATTGAAAAGCGTTGATTTGCCGACATTGGGACGGCCTACGATTGCTACTATATTAGCCATTACTTTGTATTCTTATTAATATCCGAAGCGATTCAGCTTCAATTCTTTTTTACGCCAATCTGGCTCTACTTTAACATATTGCTCGAGAAACACCTGTTTCCCGAAAAACTCTTCCATACTTTGCCTTGATTCTATGCCCACCTTTTTGATGGCTTCACCACCTTTGCCAATGATAATGCCTTTTTGGGTCTTCCTCTCAACATATATTTCCGCCCTGATGCGGATGATGTCCTCTTCTTCCTGGAAAGACTCGATGACCACCTCACAGCTATAGGGTACTTCTTTTTTGTAATTCTTAAAAATCTTTTCCCTGATGATCTCCGCAGCAAAAAACTTCTCCGGCTTATCCGTCAGTTGATCTTTAGGAAAATAGGGAGGATGCTCAGGCAAATGATCCAGAATTTGCTGAAACAGCTCGGGAACACCCAATCCATCCAGCGCGGAAACTGCCAGGTAATTATTGGCTTTTACCAATTCTTTCCAGTAAGTAAGCTTATCCAACACCTGAGAGCCTTTTGCCAGGTCAATTTTATTGAGGACCAAAATTACAGTAACGTCGGTACGCGCCAGTCGGGCAAACAGCTCAGGATCGTCATATTTTTCGAAGAGGTCTACGACAAGCAGAATAACGTCGGCATCTTCCAGCGAGCTGCTGACAAACTTCATCATAGATCGCTGCAGTTCGTAGTGCGGCTCAATCACCCCAGGTGTGTCGGAATACACCATCTGAAAATTCTCACCGCTGAGAATGCCCATGATTCTATGTCGCGTTGTTTGTGCCTTGGAAGTGATGATTGATAATTTCTCCCCTACCAAAGCATTCATCAAAGTCGATTTCCCTGCATTGGGCCTGCCAATAATGCTTACAAACCCCGCTTTATGTGCCTTTTCCGCCATTTTTAATTATTTATTCACAAAGATACTTGATTTATACGAATTAGTCACCTACTTTTGTAGTCCTTTAAGGAAAAGCCTAAAGGGAGAGCATGAAATACAGATTAATTCGTTAATCTTTAAGATATATCGCGGGATGGAGCAGTTGGTAGCTCGTCGGGCTCATAACCCGAAGGTCACAGGTTCGAGTCCTGTTCCCGCTACTAATTAGACATGTATAGCCCTGTAACTTAATAAGTTATGGGGTTTCTTCTTTTAAAGGGGACAATTAGAGGGACAGTTTACCCTAATCTTGAATATAAAATGGATAAAAGATCAGTTGTAGATATTGAAAATTTAAATATTGAGCT
>JBGSXH010000241.1:0-5616 GCA_041751515.1 Cyclobacteriaceae bacterium
TACAAAACCAAAAATAAGTAGCAATAACAACCCCGCAGAGAAGCCCGGTATCGCTCCAATAATATCATCATAGTAGCCCTCAAATGCAGCATTAATTCTTTCCCTCATATTGTTTTGTTGTTTTCTAAATAGAAGAAGCAATAAGCAAAAGTTTTGTTTGAGCATACCTTCGTTATCACTGCTCAGTCTATTAGAGGCATAGACGTTTGATGAGATTTTTTACATATACAACTGCAACACTGTTGCAAAAACATATAAAAAATATATATCTTCCATATTGTTGCATTTAAACCAGATAGTATGATTACCAAAGCACAAGTAGAAAACAGGCAAAAGCAGTGGGCAGAAGGAATAGTGAAAATTGGGTCTTTGAAAAATGATTTCCAGTCTTGCAAAGAATATACCTTGCAGTTTATCAATGACTTATACGATTTCGATAACAAAGTACTTTTCAAACCCACCAAGGCTGCAGAGGTACAATTCAGAGATAATTTAGAAGCTGCCCTGTCCTATTTTATAGGCAAAAACGATCAATTCCTGGAAGATCAAGGTTTTGCTACCACGCCATGGACGAAGGTGCGCTTTGAAAATAAAGACATCATATTAGAAGAAAAAAGAGCCATTGCAATGGGTAATTACTTTTTCACCGATGTTGATGGACAGGAAGCTAAAGTAGAGTACACTTTCTCTTATAAAGTCGTCGGCGACTCCCTTAAAATAGACGTGCATCATTCATCACTCCCCTATACGGTAGCCACTATTTACTGATGGACCTCTCTAGCGAGAACATCAATCTTTGCATCGTTTGCCCGTTCGACCAGCTTGATAACCTTATCATGCAACACTTTAGACGGCAAACGTTGCAAATATCTACCATGGGTGTATATTTTGACACCCATGATAAACCAATAAACGATCAATTGTAGTATTTCTGCTGCACAAGAACAGTTAGCCATATCCATATTATTTCCAGCGCCCACAGCCACATTTACCAGCACGCCCTCATGCCTGAAAGACGAGAAGGGACATTTATTTTACAGCAGATTATTGGACTTTACGGGCTGCATTATCCGATATTCATGGCGGCCAATTGCCCATCGCAAAGAATGAAACTACTGGCAGCCTTACACGTCCAAAGACAGGGGATAAAACTCCAGGAAATACTCAATTGGCTTTCACTAAAAAACATACCAGAAGTGAGCGCTTTGGTATACGATACAGAAGAAGCAAAGCTTACCAGCGCCACTAAAATCATCAACAACAATACCTTAAAAACATAATACTTAACTAGCATGATTCAGGCACTAGACAAAGCAAAGCACAACAACTTCTTAGGGTTCTGATCATTATTCCTTAGCAGTTTATTTCAACCTTGGGGGTGCCCCTCCGCTGCGCTACGGGTCGGGCTTTTGTTCCAAATCCTCGGCCGAAGTGAGCACAGTCAAATACGAAAAATTGTGCACCTAAAGTCCTTCATCAGTGCCCAAAGTTCAGTAACGGCCTGTGGGTTTTCCACGACAATCCCTCACCCGAAAAAGAGATTTGGCACAGGAACATCAAGAGTATCCGGTATGCTCATCATTTGATCAATTCGCTGCTTATCCAAAATAATGACTTTTCAATGCCATTTGTCCATTCTAACATCAAGTTCACTAATGCTTCTTTCACCAAGGCGCTAGCATCGCTATAATGTTAGTGCTAACATGCTATAGCAATGCCAGCACCGTCTTACAGTCTTCCTATTTCTTCGACCGATTCCTAACAAATCCGGAAACCACTGGTTCTTAGCTATATAATAAACCAATAGAGACTAAAACCCTTTCACCATGCCA
Organism: Cyclobacteriaceae bacterium; assembly: GCA_041751515.1. GTDB lineage: Bacteria > Bacteroidota > Bacteroidia > Cytophagales > Cyclobacteriaceae > JBGSXH01. Next base: position 1,833 of record JBGSXH010000241.1, read on the forward strand.
TTTTTTGATCCGGAAAAATCCGTACCCAGACGTCGCTTTATCAAAGGGCTGTCCTTAAGCGCTGGCGCTACCATGCTTGGCGCACCTTTACTAGCTTTTGGATCAAATAACAAAACCGCTCCGAAAGAGCAACCCGGATTTGTATATCCGCAAGACAAGAAACTGGGCATAGCGCTGGTAGGTCTAGGGCAGTACAGCGCACTGGAACTGGCTCCGGCACTGCAGGAAACCGAGCACTGTTACCTTGCCGGTTTAGTGACCGGAACGCCAACAAAAGCCGAAAAATGGAAGGCGGAATACGATATTCCAGACAAGAACATCTACAGCTACGATAACTTCGACAGTATCGCCGACAATCCCGATATCGATATTGTATACATTGTGCTGCCAATTAGCATGCATAAAGAGTTTACCATTCGTGCTGCAAAAGCCAGGAAGCATGTCATCTGCGAAAAACCCATGGCCATGAATGCCGAAGAAGCGCAGGAAATGATCGATGCCTGCAAAGATAATGGTGTACAATTGACCATTGGCTATCGGCTGCATTTCGAACCTTTCAATAAAAAGGTAATGGAACTGGGACAAGAGGAGGTCTTTGGCAAAGTGAAAAGCATCAAAGCTGACAACAGCAGTGATATGACTAATGGCAACCCCGATCTCTGGCGGCTAAGAAAATCGCTGGCAGGCGGCGGGCCGCTAATGGATTTGGGAGTGTACTGTGTTCAAGGCGCCTGCTATACGATGGGCAAAGCGCCTATTGCTGTCACGGGAAAATTTGGCGAGATTAAGCACCCAAAATACTTCTATGAGGTCGAGGAGTCCATCAGCTGGGAAATGGAATTTGAAGATGGTGTCGTGGCCAAATGTTTCTCATCCTATGGCGATGAAGACGGCAAAAGCCTGCTTTCTGCAGAAGCAGCCGATGGCTGGTGGAAAATAGACCCTGCCTACGCTTACGAAGACAAAGAAGGCGAAACCCAGGAAGGTAAAATGGATCTCCCAAATATTTACGAACAAGCGGCCCAAATGGACGGGCAGGCACAGGAAATCAAAAATAACCAGCCCTCCATAGTCCCCGGAGAAATGGGCTTAAGAGACATGAAAATTCTGATGGCCATCTACGAATCCGCCCGACAGGATGGCAAGCGTATTGAGTTAAATCTTGACTGATTTGATCCAATACCCTCTACTAGCATTTTCGCTTTTGCGGATAAAAACAGCAGTTTTTATCCGCATTCTTCATTTCTGGAAGAGTATCATCAAGTGGGCGGTTGACCCAACACCGCTTCTGGGTTTCCAGTGGTAGATATAAAGTAAAAGGAAGCGCTAAGCACTTTGAGTTAGTTCAAATAAAAAAAAGCTTAAGCCAGCCGAAAAGACCAACTTAAGCACTTAAGTTTGTGAATTAAACGCTATCAACCAGCACATTACATCATCCGCTTACCATTCCAGCAATTCCGCCAATTTCTCCTTCACTTTTTCAGCATTGGGCAGCATCGCCTTCTCCAACTCCACATTAAGTCCGATTGCGGGTAAATTTCGGGCACCATATGTCATTACTGGTGCATCGAGGTAGGTAAAGAGGTTACTGGCAATTCTACCAGCCAAAGACTCTGCAAAACTATTCATCAAAGGTTCCTCGGTGAGTACGCAGACTTTATTGTGCTTTTTAACGGCTGCTTCAACTGCCTCCCAATCCAACGGATTAAGTGTGCGCAAATCCAGAATTTCAACCTGACCGGCAAAGGCCTTGCTTGCTTCCAGCGCCCAATAAACGCCCATGCCGTAGGTAATCACCACAGCACTTTCCCCGGCAGCAACTTTATCTTCCTCAGCTTCCTGAAATACGCTGGCCTTTCCGAGCGGTACAATATAATCGGCATCGGGCTCGAAAGTCTTGGCAGCTTCGGTACCTGGCACCTTCGACCAATACAAACCTTTATGCTCCAGCATCACCACCGGATTGGGATCCAGAAAAGCCGCTTTCATCAAGCCTTTCATGTCTGCAGCATTGGAAGGGTATACGACTTTAATACCACGAATGGTCAATAAAGTAGACTCGATACTACCGGAATGGTACGGTCCCCCACCGCCATAAGCACCAATCGGAACCCGGATGAGCGCCTGCACCGGAAACTTGCCCATAGAAAGGTAGCAGCTTTTAGATAACTCCTCTACCAGTTGATTCATGCCAGGCCAGATATAATCTGCAAATTGAATTTCTACTATCGGCTTACAGCCTACTGCTACCATTCCTGCGGTGGACCCTATAATATAAGCTTCCTGAATAGGGGTATTAAAGATGCGGTTTGCGCCATAACGCTTGGCAAGATTGGCCGCTTCCCTGAACACGCCACCTAAAGTACCGCCTACATCCTGTCCATAAAATAGTGCTTCCGGAAATTCCTGCAGAATATCATCCACAGCGTGCAGCCCTGCATCCACCATAACTACCTTTTCCGCACCTTCAGGCTTTCTAACACCCTGCTCCTTCGTGATTATTTCAGGAGCAAACTCATGTTCGTCAACTGTTGCAGGGTCTGGTCCTGCTGCTAGTAAAGCTTTTTCATAGTCAGACTGCACCGTATTGGCCGCTTCCAATTCCAAAGAAAGTATCTCTTCTTCTCCAATGCCCGCAGCTGCAAGGTGATCGCGCAGTTGCGGCAAAGGGTCATCCTGTGCATGAATCTCAAGGTCTGCGTCTCCACGGTACCATTCCTTTCTAACGCCACTGGTATGATGACCCAGTAAAGGACATTTAGCATGCACAAGTACGGGCTTTCGATTTTTTCGGGCGTAAGCAAAAGCTGCTTCCATGCCTTCATAAGCAGCGATAAAATCCGCGCCATTCACCCGCATGCGGTGCATGCCTTTGAAACCTGCTGCAAATTCATAAGCATCCATCGCACGCATTTCCTTGCCCGTGGCAGAGATGCCCCATTCATTGTCCTGCACCAGATAAATGATTGGCAGCTGCTTCAGTACTGCCATTTGAAAAGCCTCTGAGACTTCCCCTTCCGTAACTGACCCATCTCCCAGCGAACACATCACCACTGGCAATTGTGCACCTTTCAAAAGTCCTGCTTTCTCTTTGTATTGAATGCCATGCGCCATTCCCGTGGCCGGTATCGCCTGCATGCCCGTTGCCGAACTTTGGTGAGGAATTGTCGGGAAACCTTCGCGTTTTAAAGAGGGATGTCCATAGTATGACCTGCCGCCTGAAAATGGATCATCGGCCTTGGCCATGAGCTGTAGCATCATTTCAAACGGTTGCATTCCCAGACCTAATAAAATGGACTCATCCCGGTAATAAAGCGCAGCATAATCGATTGGCTTTAACTGAAAAGCCGTAGCAAGCTGAATTGCTTCATGTCCACGGGAGGTGCTATGCACATATTTACTGCAAATGGCTTTATTTTCTTCATAGGTCTCAGCCATCCTTTTGGCAGTATACATGAGCCGGTAAGCCTGCTTTAAAATTTTATTGCTTATTTTTGAGGATATTTTCGGAGAACTAACTGTGGACATAGACTCAGTGTAAAAATGTTTTTTGCGAATTTAAATATTTTTGAAATATAATGAATTTTTGTACTCCTTTTATCAGCAACAAGCAAAGAGAAGGTACACTTTAAATAAAGAACGGATGGATAAAACTTCTGTTACCAATTGGTTTCAATCTCTACAAGACGAAATTTGCACTAGTCTTGAAAACGCCGATGGCAAAGCAAAATTTATTGAAGATAAGTGGACGAGGGCCGCAGGCGGCGGCGGTCGCAGCCGCATC
>JBGSXH010000242.1:0-4114 GCA_041751515.1 Cyclobacteriaceae bacterium
TATCATGAATAATCCTGGGAATATTAAAAGATTTCAATTGTATATTAAATACAATATGGCTTTTCTTGAAAAGTAGATTGGCGAAAGATACGTAGATTGCCTGTGTAATTAGTGTTGCATATGCTGCTCCTTCAGCTCCATAACTTGGAATTAAGATGTAATTCAAAATAATATTTACAAATACTCCCACCAATGTCTTATACATTGTAATATGAGTAAGGTTTTCCACCAGTAAGTATCGGTGACTTGAGACTCCAATAAAGGCAAATATGCTTGCCCAAATATGTATTGCTAAAATGGTTCCTGCATTTACGTATGCTTCTCCATACAAAAATAGCATAATGTGATCTGCAAAAATCGTTACGACAATAGCTGCAAAGATACTAATCCATGTCATCAAGTCATTTAGCTGCTGAATCTTATTTAAATAGAGAGAGCGACTCTGTTTTTTAGCATTAATTATAGAAGGAAAGAACGAGCCCACGATCGCCATAGGAATAAAATAATAGGCTTCAGAAATACGAATCGCTGAAGAGTAGTTGCCTAGTGCTATCTTTCCTGCCATTTTACTTATCATTAACTGATCAATTCTCATGAAAATAAGCACACTTATACCTGATATTAGCATTGGCCACCCGTCCTTCAGCAAACCGATTGCAATTCTCTTGTTGAATGAAAGGTTAAATATGGTTTCCCTGGTCTGCGTGTAAAGCAGTGAAAGTAATATCGCACCAAAGAAGATATCCATGGAGAATGCAAGTGCAAAAGCTGGCAGCGGAGCATTGTAAATGATAAATCCTACCTTTACCAATGAAAAAACTATAAAGGATGCATTTTTTGCTATTACGGTAAACTTTGATTTTAGCTGCGACTGAAAGAAGAGGTCTACTACATCAAATGGATAAAAGAACAAAGAGAATAGGATGATAAAAACCATTTTCTGGTTTAATTCATCTTCTTCAAAAAAGTAAAGAACAATACAAGCTATAATAAATATTATAACACCAATCCCCATTCGAAGCACTAACGACGTTCCCAGAATTTTTTTAGTGTTCTCCGGGTGCTTAATAATATCTCTTATTACAATACTATCAAGGCCTAATTTTACAATAATGCTTAGAATAGATATTATTGCAGTCGCATAACTCCAATAACCAAATTTCTCCGGGCCGAGATAACGAGCCACCCAGACACCTACCAGCAGCCCTCCACCCATTCTGATTATTTTGTCAAAAAATAACCAGCTGGTATTGAACAAGATGCCTTTCTTGCCTTTAAGAATATTTAACAAATTCTTCAAAATATCTGCCTAGGGGGGGGGAATTCTTCAAACTGATTTTAAAATAAAAACGCTGTTAATTTCTAGGATGCAAATTGCATATAAATAAACTTCCACAAAGCTATAAAGAATTATCTACATGCACAGGAAAATTTTGCTTGATTGTTTCTGCTTCTTAAAGCAGCTTTAGATCAAATTAATACAATCTGGGTTCAATATCGTCTACAGCTTCAGAACTGATGAGCAGGCTTGTATCATTCACGTAAATAAGGGCTTCAGTCTGGCCAATATGCCTAAATGGGCCTAAGGTAATTTGGGTTTTTCGGCCTGAGAAGAAGTCATTTTCCTCATACTCATCCAGCAACCAAACAAAGCAGTCGTGCTTTTTCCTAAAACCAATAATGGCAACCTGGCCATTGCTGTTTATTGCTGCTCCGGTAATTTTTCCACCTACTGCAAATGTGCTGATGAGTTCAGCTTCATGATGTCCTTCTTTTGCTGGAATTCTATATAAGCTGCTGTATTTGTCAAGTCTGTTTTTAGAGAATAGGTACAAATAGCCATCTTTGTAAATGATGCCTTCACAATCAAAGTTATGGTCTTTACCCTTCGTAAAATCGGTTTGATTGGGGTATTCAAATGAAATGATTTCATCCACTGCTGCAGTTTGTTCCCCGGCAAACTGCAAACGGCTTTTGCTAATTTTGTATATGGCCAGGTTTTTCCGGTCGCCATTGTTATTTCCCATGTCGCCAACATACAAATGCTCATCGCTTTGGGTAAGGTCTTCCCAGTCATGATTTTGTACATTATTCAACTGAATGCTGCCTGTAACCCTTCCTGACGAGGGGTTTATAGTGTACAGTTTGTTTTTATTTCCTCGATCGTTATGTGTGATAAGATGCCCATTTACCAGCGCAAGTCCTGAGCTTTCTTCCACTTTCCTATCCAAGTTAGTCAACAGAGCTGGATTAATGTTCCGGGTAGCGTACTGACAGTTAATGTCCGAAGATGCCTCAGCATAGTAGTTTAATGCATAAGGATCACCGCAATTATCATGAATGTCAGCATTAGTCATTTCGTAGCCAAAACCCATCATATTTTAGCAGCACCAAATCGGCTGAAAATTTCCACTACTCCCACCATCATCAAGTCAAACTAAGCTTGCAAATTATCGCACCAAAGACAATCTTTCCCACCATGTAAGCTCATCCTTAATATTATACAATTCCCCGCCTGCCAATTACATTTATTTACGTAACTTTGCAGGCTATATTTATGTGGACAAAAATCGCGCTCTTTATATTGAAATTCAGGCTGTACCTGATACTGGCACTGGGGTTGATCACGGCTTTTATGGCTTTTCAGATCAGAAACCTGGAGATGTCTTACGACTTTGCTAAAGTGGTGCCTTCGAGCGATCCGGATTTGCAGTATTTTGAAGACTTCAAAAAGCTTTTTGGGGAAGATGGCAATGTAATGGTCATCGGTGTGCAGGACAGTGCTGTTTATGAATATGAAAATTTCATTCGCTTCAGGTACCTTAACGACGAGCTAAAACGACTGGATGGTATCAACAACGTCCTAAGCCTGCCAGGTTTAGTGCGTCTGGAAAGGGACCAGGAAGCTAGAAAATTTGCTACGGTACCGGTTTTTGATCCGCTGCCGGAAACACAAACTGAGCTTGACTCCATGCTTCAGGTGGCCCTGGATGAGAAGTTTTATGAAGGGCAGCTCATCAATATGGAGAATGGGGCCACCATTATGCTGGTCTCCATCGACAAAACCATCCTGAATTCGGAAAATCGGGAGCAGGTCGTCAATGACATTCTTCAGGCCAGCGAAGCATTTGAAGCAGTAACAGGCATTGAACTGCACTATGCAGGGCTCCCATTCGTAAGGTCTGTGATGATGGGCAAGGTGAAAAAAGAACTGAATCTTTTTCTAATCCTTTCGCTTTGCGTGACGGCAGTCATCATGTGGCTGTTTTTCCGGTCATGGAACGCGGTGGTCTTTCCACTGATCGTCATTGGGGTCATGGTCGTTTGGGTGATGGGAACGCTGGCCTTATTTGGCTTCAAAATTACATTACTAACCGGACTTATTCCGCCAATTATTGTAGTTATTGGCATACCCAATTGTGTGTATTTGCTCAATAAATACCATCAGGAATACATTCGCCATAATAATAAAATAAGGGCCCTGAGCCGTATGGTGCATAAAATCGGCCTGGTAACACTCATTACCAACTGCACCACTGCCATAGGTTTTATCGTACTCACGTTTACCGATATCATTATCCTTCGGGAGTTTGGCATCGTTGCTGGCCTGAATATACTGTTTACGTTTATTGTAAGCATTATCCTCATTCCGGCGATATTCTCCTACCTCCCACCGCCGAGCAATAAGCAACTCAAGCACCTGGATTTTAAAATCATTGGCAGAATGCTGCATGGGCTGGACCTGCTGGTGCATCGGCACAAATATGCCATTTTCGGCGCTACATTTGTCCTGGTTGCGGTTTCACTAATTGGTGTTTATAAGATTGAGGCTGTTTCTTATATTGTCGATGACATTCCTGAGAAAAGTAAAATCAAGACCGATCTTGCTTTTTTTGAAGATAATTTCTCAGGCGTAATGCCGCTGGAACTGGTGGTGGATACCGGTAAAAAGAAGGGCATCATGCAATTGCCCACGCTACGAAAGGTGGAGCAGCTCGAAAATTTTCTTGCCGCACAGCCCGACATTGCGGCTCCCATCTCTCTGGTGGACTTCGTAAAAGCTGCCCGGCAGGCCTTTTATAATAACAATCCGGCTTTCTACGTCTTGCCGATT
>JBGSXH010000243.1:0-1864 GCA_041751515.1 Cyclobacteriaceae bacterium
GACTTCTACCTGCTCCACGCCAGGCACTTTAAGCTGAAGTGGTCGGGAGCCCGTGGCGATCACAATCTTTTTACCTCTATAAGATTTACCGTTCAGCACTAACTGATGCGATCCTGTAAAATGCGGCTTACCGATAACTACTTCTAAACCTTCTTGCTCCAAAAAATCTTTATTTTCATAATTTCGGATCAGGTTTTGCCGCTCTTCCACATAATCCATCACACGTCCCATATCAACCTTTCCCGAAATTTTCATCCCGAAATACTGTGCCTTTTTCGCAGCATGTATGCTGCGCGACACATGTATGAGCGCCTTGCTGGGCACACAGCCGGAATTAAGACATTCTCCTCCAATATCATGTTCGGTTTTGTCGATCAACAATACCTTAAAACCAGCCTTATTCATAAAGATACTAGCCCCCAGGCCGGCAGAGCCCGCGCCTATTACAATCAGGTCGTACAGTGATTTCTGGCTGTCCATTCAATTCTGCACCTCCACTCCACGCCAGAAAGCCAGGCGATTCTTTATACCCTTGGCCATAGCGCTCGGTTCCGGATAGTACCAGGCAGCATCTTTATTTTCTTTCCCATCAATTACGAGTGTATAGTAAGAAGCTCTGCCTTTCCATGGACAAACCGTATTTGTATCACTGGGTTTGAGGTATTCTTCCTTTACACTATCAATCGGAAAATAATGATTTCCTTCAATGACTATGGTATCTCCACTTTCTGCGATTGTTTTGCCGTTCCAGATTGCTTTCATCTTATTTACTTTATTTTAATTTCAGGTTATTATCTTTAAATAAAAGATAGTAAACATTAAAATAAAGCTTTAGTTGATTAAAGCCTTGGAAATTGAAAATTATCCGCCAAACTGTCGCTATCCCGACGATCACTTCTGTTCAATAAAGAAAATATACCTGTGCAATTTACCAGCCCCTGTATTCCGGTACTTCAACTCCGTTCATGCGTAAGTATATAATGGCCTGCGCACGATGGTGCGTAGCATGATCACGCATCAGATAAAAGATATTCTCTTTTGGCATCATTACTCCACCAAACTCAATTTCTTCCCTTAATCTTTGATCATCCACCTCTTCTATCAAACGGCTCACATGGCTGAAAGCCTCTTGAAGTATGCTACATATTTCTTCCTTCCTAAGCCGGTCAGGTTCTTTGCCTTGAAAGAAATCCGGGTGCTCTCCTGTGATTTTTTCGGATAGGAAAGACAGGTTTTGAGGCAAATGGGTCATCTGTTTATGAAATGACATACTTTCTTCAGTTGCTTTAAACTTATATTTATCTGCAGGCATAGCCTTCGCCACTTCCAGAGTATAATCTGAGGATCGCTGCCAGACATTCGGATATTCCTTCTTAAAATAAGTTTGAGCCATTAAATTATGCGAAATAAGGAATACCAAAAAAATAAATTTAGTTGCTTTTGAAAGTTTCATGCTTATTGAGGCAAAGTAAATATGATATAAATTATAATGGTTTGTTTGAATGCTATTTCACTAGCATTCTACCCGGGGGCTATTCAGCAATAAAAACTGCTGTTTTCGGATGGAAAGCATACCAGGCAAACCAAAAAGTCGTCAGTACCGGCAGTTCTATGCCCCTGCTGTTGCTAATAGTGGCACTTTGGCTTGCATGTTGGTAGTTGATCAGCAACTCCTCTCCCTGAAAATGGTCTTTCAACACTCCATTCTTCCATTTCTCAAGCTCCGAAAAAGGATAAGCTTTAAATTGCCCGTTAATTTCAATGCCCACAACCGTTTCCTTAGGATGAAATCTTTCATCCCGATGCTCCACCTCAAAATATAGCTTTGCAGACTTCTCATAACCCTGATAAGGGCTTTTGGAAC
>JBGSXH010000244.1:0-4404 GCA_041751515.1 Cyclobacteriaceae bacterium
GATCTTGGAGTCGGACATTCGTTCTTTTGCATTGGACATTATCCCCAGCAAGCAAATTGACCAGATACTGGTACATAAAAGTCCGGCAGCAAACCTTCCTGGTGATTTTTCAGGAGGTTTAGTAGAGATCATCACTAAAAGTATGCCTGAGGACAACCGGCTTACTTTCAGCTATAATACAGCATACCGAAGTGGTACTTCATTGTCAGACTTCCGAACTGTTTCGAGAAATAATCTTTCCTGGTTAGGTTTTAATGATGGCAAACACGATCTGCCTTCAGACTTTCCGGAAGATATCCGCAGGATAAATACAGATTTTGAGCAAGTAGCTGCAGGAAGAGCCTTGCCTAACAGCTGGGTGGCTCAGCCTAATAATGCCGGGCTGAATCATAGTTTTTCATTGACTAAAAACTCGCTGGCAGAATTTAAAGGTATTGAGATTGGCAATATTACTTCCCTCAACTATAGCAATACCAAAGTGGCGTTTATTTCAGACCGAAATGACTACAACCAGTATGACTTTATCAATGACAGATCTAACCCCATTTATGAATTCAGAGATAATACATTCTCTCAAGAAGTAAAAACAGCATTATTGCATAACTGGACTTTCAGACTGAATCCCAACCATACAATAGAGTTTAAAAATACAATGGTGCAAGAGGGAGGTTCTCAGTATATCAACAGACAAGGAAGAGATATCGAATTTAATTATTTGCCAGACAATCATTCTTTTCAAGAAGTCTATAGGGGGCTTTATTCAGGGCAATTAGTTGGAAAACACGACTTATTTGATGACGCTACCCAAGTGAACTGGCTTGCCGGTTATAACTATGCTTTTCGGGATATGCCCGATTATAGAAGATATCGCTCCGAGATACAGCCAGATGATAGCCGGGTTACTTATATCCCTACCGGCGCAGCCCAACCTTTCTTCCTTGGACGGTTTTTTTCGGACATGACAGAAAATGCGGTCACAGGTAAATTAGATATCAGTCATACTTTCTATAATCAAAAACCAACGAGTTTTAAGCCAACTATCACTGGCGGTTATTTCTTTGAAAATAAAAGCAGGGTCTTTAATGCCCGCAACCTTGGTTATGTGCCGGCAAGGTCTTCTCAGTTCAATTTTGATTTGCAAGATGCACCTATAGAAGTGCTGATGTCCGAAGAAAATATCAATAATAGCACGGGCTTGAGAATAGATGAGCAAACCAACCCCTCAGATTCATATAATGCCAGCAACAACTTGCAGGCCGCTTATGGCATGGTTGAATTGCCGCTGGGCAAAATTAACCTACAAACAGGCATAAGGGCAGAGCACAACATTCAAATAATGGAAAGTGCACTTTTCCAGGGAACGCCAATTTTCGTGGAAAATGATATTTTGTCAATATTGCCGAGTGCCAACCTATCGTATGAATTAACTGAAAAAGCAGTTTTGCGTGCTGCCTATGGAAAAACGATTAACAGGCCTGAATTTAGAGAAATTGCTCCTTTCGCGTTCTACGACTTTGACTTTAACCTCGTTAAGCGGGGAAACCCTGAGCTTACCAACTCTGAAATTCATAATGTGGACTTGAGGTATGAGTTCTACCCAAGTCCTGCAGAATTAATTTCAATAGGTACATTTTACAAGAAATTTGTCAGCCCGATAGAGTCTACATTTGTTCCTGGTGGTGGCTCGGGAGGTATAAAAACTTTTACTTTCGTCAATTCTGAAGATGCCGAAGCCTATGGTGTGGAAGTTGAAATCCGAAAATCATTGGCAGGCATTTTCAACTCAGGCTTTATTGACAATTTTAGCATCAATTTTAACGCAGCTCTGATTCAATCAGTTGTAAATATTGGCGAGAACTCTATTTCTGGAAGAGATTCTGATGTGAGGCCTTTGCAAGGACAATCTCCGTATGTCTATAACACCGGACTTTACTACAACGATGAAAATAGAAAACTGCAGGCAAGTATCGTCCACAACGTATTTGGGCCACGCATTTTTATTGTCGGCTTTGATGTTTATCCGGACATCTACGAGATGCCACGTAATTTCCTTGACATTTCGGTGAGCAAAGGGTTTGGTGAGCGTTTTGTACTAAAAGCGGGTGCCTCAAACTTACTAAATCAACCATTTTTACTAATGCAGGATGCGCAACAGTCTGGTTCACTGGAGCGAAATAATGATCAGGTGATTCAAAGTTACAAAGTAGGGGCAGAGTACAGTCTGGGCTTTACTATGATGTTTTGATATTGGACGCTCAATTTAACACAATCGTAAAACACGCGCATGTTCTGGTCATCATAAGGAAATACTACGATACTAAATTGCTTTAAATTTCAACACTTTATAAACAAAATCTAAAAGAAAAATGAAAATTCTAACCAAGTTATTGGCGTTCTCCGTGCTGCTTTCTACAGTAGCATGTAACAATGACGACGACGACAATGGCAGCCTCGGACCGGCGCCAACCATTAATTTAACGAGCCAGAGCGCTAGCAATGCGCCAGGGCAAACAGTGTCTACTACTGCCAACATTGAAGCCTCAGAAGGGTTAAATTCCCTAATTGTACTTCAAAATGGTGTTGAGGTAGAAGGTGTCAATGGCAAAACGTACAATGGCGAAACCCAGGATTCTTATGACTTCCAGTATACTATCCCTGAGGATGCAACTAGTGGTACCAGTATAAATTTTACATTTCAGGCCATAGACACAGAGGACAGAACGTCCAACCTTGCAGCATTCACGGTAAACGTTAGCTCCGAAGCAGCAAGAGAAATTGTTGAGATCAACGGTGAAAGAGAAAACGACTTCTCCCTGACAGGTGAGCATACCTGGACTGCAGATAAAATCTACCGACTCAATGGTTTTGTTCGTGTAGGAAGAGATGGTGGTCCTAATGGTGGTGTGCAGGAAACAGGCATCCTGAACATCGAGCCAGGGACATTGGTCATTGGCGACAGAGAAACCAAAGGTACCTTGATCATACAGCGAGGTTCTCAGATTTTTGCTCGTGGAACAAAGGAGCAACCTATTATTATGACATCAGAAAGAGAACCAGGCTTAAGAGAAGCTGGTGACTGGGGTGGGCTCGTAATCGTCGGCAGAGCAAGAAACAACCAAGGCAATAACGTGGAACTTGAAGGTAACTATGGTGCGTGGCACGGTGGTGATGATGATGCTGACAACTCAGGAGTAGTGCAGTATGTAAGAATCGAATATGCTGGTATTCCTATCAACCCAAATGAAGAAGTGAACTCATTGACAATGGGAAGTATTGGTTCAGGAACCGTCATTGAATATGTACAGTGTTCTTATGGTCTAGACGATGCTTTTGAGTGGTTTGGCGGTACTGCAGATGCAAAGTACCTGGTTGCTTACAGAGGTTTCGACGATGATTTCGACGTTGATTTTGGTTTCAGTGGTAATGTACAGTTTGGTTTGGGCATAAGAGCAGCTACTAATGCTGACCAGTCTGGTTCCAATGGTTTTGAAGTAGATAACGATGGTCAGGGTTCTACCTTAACACCATTTACATCAGCAACTTTCTCTAACATGACCATCGTTGGGCCAAAGAAAGAAACCACTACAGCCATTCAGCAGCAGTTTCAGCATGCCATGCATTTACGCAGAAGCAACAGGTTGAAAATTTATAACTCATTCTTTGCTGCCTATCCTTACGGCTTGTACATAGACGGTTCCGTTACTCAGCAACATGCTGGTAATGATGAACTTCAACTGAGAAACAATGTACTTGCTGGTGTTGAGGGCTGGGGCTCTAATGGCTACGGTGCAGGTCAAAGCGGTAATAATGGTGTGCCAATTCGCGAAGTGGATGGTAGCGGTAACGCAATCACCATTGCTGGTCAAACGCCAACCAATTGGTTCATGCAAGCAAGTTTTAACAATGAAATGATCGATACTTATCAGGAAGCAGGTCTTTCTTCGACAGTCTTTGACTTAGGAACTCCTACTTTGCTGTTACAAAATGATTTCCTACGTGAACGAGCCGGCTGGGAAAATACTCCTGAGGCAGGTGATTTCTTCGAACAGGTTGACTTCGTAGGCGCTTTTGGCGACGAAGACTGGACAGAAGGATGGACCGAGTGGAATCCACAATCGCAAGTGTACAGGTAGTTATACTCCTGTCAACTGGCCGGTGACGCAAGTCCCGGCCTTTTACTATTTTAAGACTCGTAAACTTATTCATTATTCAGTGAGAACTTTATTCATTTGGCTGATGCTGCTATCTGGCCTTTTTTACTTCATCGCCTGCGATAATGCACATGAGACGCCAGAGCATTCATGGGAAGTTGCGGAGACCATCAATGACCGTCATGTTGACTCGCTGCTGACCGATATGATTACCTATATCTATAAAAAGCCAAAGACTGCCAGCAGAACGTCT
>JBGSXH010000245.1:0-4620 GCA_041751515.1 Cyclobacteriaceae bacterium
GACGACCAATGGCGTTTCGGTTCACTAAACCTAAGTGTAGGACTGCAATTTTAACATCAAACATTCATCAAAATAAAGGTTTTTAACCTAATACACATTGGTAAAAGTTATCACATAAATGAATTATAAAATGAAAAAATCATTAACATTAATACTTGCTGTTGTTTTTACACATATAGCCATAGCTCAAGACAAGGAAAGAGCGACTGATCTAAAAATATCGGCTGTTGAAATTGATGCTTTATGGCCTTTTTTTCCAGGTGTATTTAGAGCACATTATACCAGAACACTATGGCAGAAAGGAAATTTAAAAGGAGATTTACTTTTGGGAGTAAATGTTGATTTTCCTGTAAACAGGGCAACTGAAGGCAGATTTGCTGATTACAGTATTGTAAGTGGCTATCGTCAATATTTTTGGAAAGGGTTTCACCTTGAATTCAATCAAACTACCGGTTTGGGCGTTTTGGAAAATCATGTGAGTACAGGTGAGACCTACCGCGGATTTGATTGGTTAATGAGTGGCTATATGGGTTATAAATTTGAATTTGCTAAACGATTCTATATTCTTCCTCAATTTGGTATTGCAGGTGTGGTTTATAAATCAAACCCATGGCCAATTTTTGAAGATGAAACCCTGACCAATGAAGTAGGAGAAACTCCATTTCTACTTGGTAGTTTAAGATTCGGAATAAAGTTTTAAACTACAGTCTCGGTTCAAAAGAAGCAGAGATAAATACAATTCTAAAATTGATGAGCCAGTTGGGAACAAATATAAATTGATGGGTTCAATCAAATTTCTATGACCTATGGAGTATTACTTTTTTGCCCTAGTTTCCAGATCAACCCTGTTTCAATTCCGGGTGCAAAGGCGAAAAGCACGTGTCCATTAGGGATAAATAAACCAATATTGGGGCGCAACAAAAAAGTTAAGGGCAAACCGGTACTTTCGGGCAAAGCATAGCCTAGACCAAGACTGAGATTGGGAACCACAGAAGAGGTTCCTTTTTCGCCCGTGTCAATGATATTGCCCTGCCGATCCTGTTCGAAACGGCTAAACCCAAACTGGCGGTAAGCATAGCGGATTCCAAATTGATTTTCGACCATCAGACCCCATCGAGCCTGGTACCGCCAACCAATACCTGGGCCTAACATCAAAAGGGAAAAGTCATCCTGGATAGAAAAAGAAAATTGTGCAGTTGTCAATATGGTAAAACCTTTATTTTGAGCTAGGGCATATTCGTACCCGGCAAAGCCTCCCCAGCCTCCACGAGGCAACAGTCCATAGTAACCTAAATTGATGGACTGTCCTCGGCCATTCTGCTGGTCTTGTGCCTGTAGTGAAAGGCTTAAAATAATCAGTAAAATGAAATAGGTTAGTTGTTTCATGGCTATACTAAGTTAGATCGGCTAGTTATTTTGTTGTATTCCGTATTCAATTAAAGCTTGGGTAATTAACTCTAGGGAAACAATAGAAGTTGTATTTGTAAACACGACCACTCCCACATTATTGTTTGGGTCAAAAACCATTTCACTTGTGATACCTTGTTCTCCTCCCCCATGCCCCAAGAGCCTATGGCGACCAAATTGGCGGAAATAAATCCCCAAGCCATAATCAAAGATTAAACCTCCCCTCTCCATGCGATATTCAGGGCTTTTCATAATTTCCAATAACTCCGCGTTTAGGATTTGTTCACCATTCCATTCTCCCTCCATCATGAGCATCCTTAAGAAAGCAGAGATATCATGCACAGTGGACCGAAGACTCCCAGCGGGATAGTCCATGAAGCTGATATGCGGATTGACTGAACTACCTTGGTATACAAGACTGTAGGTTAAAGCCAATTCTTCTTGGGGCGTGTTTTTAAGAAACCACTCAGATTTAGTCATTCCTAGTGGTTGAAATAACTTCTCTTTGGTATAGCTATCAAAATCCATCCCTGATACCTTTTCTACGATAAGTCCGGCAACAGCAAAGTTGATATTACAATAATTAGCCTCTATGCCCGGTGCTTGACCAAAAAAGTTCTGAGTTGAAAATAAATCTCCGGAAGGCTGAAAAAGTCGATGGATGAAGTCTTCTAAGGACCCGGGGCAATCAAATCCGAAGCAAAAAAGATCCTTTCTTAGAAAGTTTTCATCTGAGATACTGCTGGAGTGATTCAATAGCATTCGAACCGTTATGGGTTGATTTGGAAATTGAGGATTTCGAATATCAAGATTAAGGTAGGTATTGATGTCCTCGTCTAAATCTATTTGGCCGGATTCAACCAAGGTGAGCAAAGCCACTGTGGTGATGGTTTTGCTAATGCTCGCAATCAAATATCGGGTATCAGTACTGGCATGGATTTCTTTTTTCCGATCTGCAAAACCGAAGGCATCGGACCAAATTATCTCATCGTTCTTGACCACAGCAAAAGCCACCGAATTTAAGCTCTGCCATGCCATTTCGGAACGGACAAGTTCAATTACTCCCTGTTGGGATGTAAACGTTAAAGGATTAGAGGGTTCCTTAGTACATCCTACAAGCAGGATGAGTAATACAAAGGCGAAATGGATTAACCAAAGGTGGCTCCGTATGCTACGATTTTTATTCATATATTGAACAACTATTTTCTTTTATAAGAACCTCTTCTATTCTTCGGTTTAATGTGTTTTTGAAAATTCATCATACTACCCAAACTCCTGTGTTTAGCTTGGATAGTTATGATAAAAAAGCGGATATCTCCGATTGCCTGATCTTTCGTAATGATATATTAGCCCAAATAAACTCTTTACTAAAAAAAGCAATTGAAAGGATCGAGACAATTATCTTCATATTAAAAAAAACCACTTGCCTTTATTGTGTTTCTCTTATAACTACCCCAATAGACATTCTGTTTTTGAAACCTTATGCAAATGAGACAGAGCTTACCTCCATCCAAAAGCTTGCTAAGAAAAAGCACATTAAGTATTTCAATATTGAATGATTACTATATCAATACATGCTCAGGGCAATCTAAGCGTAAATCTTCTTTGCCTAACTTAATCTCTAAAAGCCTACAATAACTTTCTCCATTTTCTACACTATAATTTGAGCAAGTAAAGCACATACGCTGTATGGTAATAACCCCTGATTTGTTAAGTTGATAAATCAGGTTAAGCAAGCCGGTAAGCATCGCTTCTTTTTGTTCTTCTGTTAAATTATGTAATGGCTTTTCAATGGCAAATGCAAAATTTGCAGATTTTTCTGCTGTTTGTTTACCTTTTGATGTCAATCCAATAGTAAAACTGCGAGTATCTTCAGAATCAGGTATTTTTTCTATCAATTCCTTTTGTAAAAGAATTTTAATACTATCACTCACAGTGGCTTTTGTCATATTAAATTCCTTTGCTAAATAACCTACTTTACACTTTTCATCCGAATGGAAAAGTAAAAAGATTAATATTTGAATTTGTATAGGACTTAAAGCATTTTCTCTGCTCTCCTCCCACAGCAAAACCCTAAAAGCTTCTGAAATACGTTCTAAAGCAACAACAATTCTGCTTTCAACCCTTTGATTCTGCTCGTTTAAATTGAATGATGAGTGATTCATGTATTTGTAGTTTTTAATCTTATGGGTTTCATTTTACATATTCCTTATCAACATAAATCCATGCCTTTTTCCCGGACTCAAAAGTTTCAAGTATTCTTTGGTACTGACTCACTTCATATTGATCGGTTTCCTCAAGTTCGCTTTCGGTAATTGCAAACAGCACACCTGCTATTGAATCAGAAGGATCTTTAGTTTTTACTGCAATAGGATGGTTTTCAGTTCCACTTTTACTTAGTACAAGTGAATCGGTAATCAGTAAATACTCTAGCCGATAACCAATCAGGACATCTTTTTCTCCTTTTAGAATTCGACCGTAATTTTCCAGTTGAACTCTTTCTAATTGTAATGTTCCATAAGAAAAAAGTAGATGAGTCTTTTCTTTCATTTGCAATTTTCCATTTCCACAATGAAGTAACCTTTTTGCTTAATTATTTCTTCCCATTGTGTATTTATGCTTTCAATATGGCAGAATTTACATTCTTCTGATGCTATAAGTTGATTGGCTTGTCCTTTTATTTTAAGATAATCTCTGCCAAAACCATAAATCTTATTTGCATCCTTGATTTCCTCAGGTGCTATAATATCAAAGTGCATAATACTTCCATCTTCTTTTGTTACATAGGTGTCCCAAACTGCTACTTTCATTTTAGTATTTTGTTAAATTAAAATTCAAACTTATTTTAAATTGTGTATTCACAATTCATTTTATTATTGGACTAAAATCAAAGCCTTGTAAAGATAGGATTCCTAACTTTACAAGGCAAATAAATTTACTTTACTTCGTAACTTTATAGGGTAAGGATAAATTACCACTGGCTACAGCATACACTTTATAAACTCCCAGCATTGGTTTGTCTCCTCCACTATGACCATTATCATCACCTGTATTTATTTGCATATAAGCAGTAACTCCATCGTAAGAAAAATCAGTTTTGTTATTGAGTCGGTAATCAGGAACAACCACTCTGATAGTATTTCCTTTTGTGATAACCTGGAAGCCAGGCGAATCCATATACATGGGCATTCCTGGATTAGTTGGTGGTAGAAC
>JBGSXH010000246.1:0-3540 GCA_041751515.1 Cyclobacteriaceae bacterium
GGCTGATACGATTACCCCGGTGGGCTTATACCTGCAGTTGAGGGACAAGTATCAGAATGCTATTTTATTGGAGAGCTCCGATTATCATGTCAATGACAACAGTTTGTCGTTCATCGCGATGGAGCCGGTGGCGATGTTCAGTCTGAAAGACCATGTGCTGACTACGAATTTTCCAGGAGCGCCTATCACTTCCCGCAACCTGAAAACGGAAGGTATTTCGGCCATGGCAGCATTAAAATCTTTTCAGGAGTCTTTTGAAAGTACTGCAAAGATTGACAAGAAGATACCCCAGGGCATATTTGGCTATATGGGCTACGATGCGATCCAGTATTTCGATAGCCCGGACATTAGTCAGACGCCGCCTTCTCCTTACGATATTCCTGATATGCACTATCGTTTATATCGTTATCAGATTGTCATCGACCACTTTAAAAATGAGTTATATCTGGTAGATAACTTCAGTGAGGATGAGGGTTCCCGTTTGGAGGAATTACAGGCTACTGTTTATAATAAGAACTTTCCCACCTATCAGTTTAAGGTAAGCGGTGATGAGCAGTCGAATTACGATAATGATACTTTTTTGGAGATCATCCGAAAGGGGCAGCAGCATTGTTTTAAGGGCGATGTGTTCCAGATGGTGTTATCCCGCCGCTTCTCTTCGGAGTTTGAAGGCGATGAATTTAATGTTTACCGGGCATTAAGGTCTGTGAACCCTTCTCCTTACTTGTTTTATTTTGATTACGGTAATTTTAAGGTTTTCGGCTCCAGTCCGGAAGCACAGCTGGTGGTGAGAAGAGGTAAGGCGAGTATTCGTCCGATTGCCGGTACTTTCAAGCGTACTGGTGATGACTATGCCGATAGAAAGCTGGCAGAAAAGCTGGCAGAAGATGTTAAAGAAAATGCAGAGCATGTGATGCTGGTAGACCTGGCTCGTAACGATTTGAGCCGGCATGGCAGGCAGGTAAAAGTCGCCAATTTCAAAGAAATTCAGTTTTATAGTCATGTCATTCACCTGGTGTCGAAGGTGAATGCGCTGCTGGATGATAAAGGAGATATGTTGCAGGTAGCTGCAGATACTTTTCCGGCCGGAACATTAAGCGGTGCACCAAAGTACAAGGCGCTGGAGCTCATTCATCGCTATGAAACCAGCCGACGCGGATTTTATGGTGGCGCCATTGGATACATTGGCTTTGATGGCACCTTCAACCATGCCATCATGATACGCTCATTACTAAGCCGGAAAAATATTCTGTACTATCAGGCAGGTGCGGGCATAGTCGCCAAATCTGTACCGGAAAGTGAACTGGAAGAAGTAAATAACAAGCTGGCTGCATTGCGTCAGGCACTGGTAACGGCATCCGAAATTAACCATTAAGTAATGAAAATAGCAGTCATAGATAATTACGACTCCTTTGTATATAATCTTGTGCACATGCTGCGTGAGCATAATAGTGTCACCAAACTGGAGGTTTTTCGAAACGACACTTTTGATATGGATGCCATGGAAGGCTTTGATAAAATTCTGCTTTCTCCTGGTCCCGGGGTGCCCTCTGAAGCTGGAAAAATGCCTGAGCTGATTAAGACTTTTGCTGCCAGTAAACCGATCCTGGGTGTATGCCTGGGACATCAGGCAATTGGAGAGGCTTTTGGTGCCAGATTGTTCAATATGCCTGAGGTGCTACATGGCATCCGCGGTTTACTAAGCCTGGAGCAAAGTCCGGGTAAAATGTTTGCTGCCTGCCCCGAACAGTTTAACATTTGTCATTATCATTCCTGGGCGATTGACCCTGAAAGCATTAAAGAAACCGGATTAAATGTTACTGCGATGGATAACTTCGGCCATATCATGGGTGTAGAGCACGAAAACTACCCGGTTTTCGGGTTGCAATTTCATCCCGAGTCCATATGGACGGAGCATGGCGCTACTTTAATCGATAACTGGTTGAAAGTGTAAGCTTCAGCTGCTTTATAAATATAAAGAAAGATGAAAAAAATACTGAACGAACTCTTTGAATACAAAAGTCTGAGCCGAAGCGCTGCCAAGGAGGTGCTGACCAACCTAACCGAAGGGCGTTATAACGACAGCCAGGTGGCAGCTTTCCTTACGGTTTACCTGATGCGATCCATTACCGTGGAGGAGCTGATGGGTTTCCGGGACGCGATGCTGGAATTATGTCTGCCACTAGACCTTTCGCAGTTTGATCCTATTGACCTTTGTGGTACCGGTGGTGATGGTAAGGATACTTTTAACATCAGTACGCTGGCATCTTTCATTGTCGCAGGCGCCGGACAGCCGGTAGCCAAGCACGGCAATAATGGTGTTTCCTCGGCATGCGGCTCTTCTAATTTGCTGGCATATTTTGGCTATGACTTTACAAATGACAAGGACACATTATTGCAGAACATGGAGCAATCGAATATCTGCTTCTTGCATGCGCCCTTATTTCATCCGGCAATGAAAAATGTCGCGCCTATCCGACAGGCGCTGGGTGTGAAAACATTTTTCAATATGCTCGGACCGATGGTGAATCCTGCGTTTCCCAAAAAGCAATTAGTAGGTGTTTTTAGTCAGGAACTGGCCAGATTGTATGGTTACTTATACCAGCAGAATGATGCCAGTTTTGCGGTGGTCCACGCTTTGGATGGCTATGATGAAATTTCGCTGACGGGAGCTTTTAAGCTCATTAGCCATGAAGGAGAGCAGTTGATGCAACCAGAAGACATAGGCATGAAGACCATTCAGGCTACTGATATCGCCGGAGGCAATACCGTAGAAAGTTCTGCCAAAATATTTCTGGACATTCTGGAAGGAAGGGGCAGCAATGCCCAAGTATCAGTGGTATTGGCCAATGCTGGCGTCGCTCTGAAAACTGCGGGTAAAGCCGAAACGCTATTGGAAGGCGTCGATATGGCCAAAACATCGCTGGAAAGCGGATCAGCATACAAAGCATTTAAAAAATTATTGACCGGAACCAGCAAAACCATGGTTTCAAAACAACTATAACAGTGGATATATTACAAAAAATCATTCAGCAGAAGCAACAGGAAGTAGCAGAACGTAAAGCCCTGTATCCTGTGAAGTTATTGGAACAAAGTACATTTTTCCCGGCCAAGCCTGTTTCTATGTGTCACTACTTGAAACGAGAAGATAAGTCAGGGATCATCGCTGAATTTAAGCGTAAGTCTCCTTCTAAAGGGATGATCAATGCCCATGCGAAGGTAGAAACGGTTTCTATAGGGTATATGCAGGCAGGTGCTTCGGCACTTTCCATCCTTACTGATAAAACCTTTTTTGGTGGTAGCAATGAGGACCTTAAAACAGCCCGGAAATTCAACTATTGCCCTATTCTTCGGAAGGACTTTATCATTGATGAATACCAGCTGATAGAATCAAAGGCCATCGGTGCAGATACTATTCTGCTCATCGCTGCAGCACTGGAACCCGCTGCCCTTCAAAAGCTGGCGAAGCAGGCGAAGTCACTGGGCTTCGAAGTGCTTTTAGAAGTACACAATGCTGAAGAACTGGAGAAAAATCTGATT
>JBGSXH010000247.1:0-1537 GCA_041751515.1 Cyclobacteriaceae bacterium
CTGATAAAAAGCCATAGCCGGGGTGAATGGCATCAGCATTGGTAATTTCTGCTGCCGCAATAAGGTTGGGGATATTCAGGTAAGACTGGCTGCTGGGAGCAGGGCCTATACAAACGGCTTCATCTGCAAAACGAACGTGAAGGCTTTCTTTGTCTGCAAGAGAATATACTGCTACTGTTTTGATGCCCATTTCGCGACACGTTCGGATGATCCTCAGGGCAATTTCACCACGATTGGCAATTAATATTTTTTTGAACACGGATATGCTGAATTTACATTAATCAAAATCTTTTAAAGCAATGCCATTAATTGACGATTAGGTCAATTTAAGATGGATCGACTAAAAACAAGGGTTGGTCGTACTCCACAGGGGAAGCATTGTCTGCCAATACTTTTACTACTGTACCAGAAACTTCAGACTCTATCTCATTGAACAATTTCATCGCTTCTACAATGCACACAGTTTGTCCGGCAGTAATTTTGTCGCCTATTTGAATAAATGCTTCATCTTCCGGGCTGGCAGAACGGTAAAAAGTACCAATCATTGGAGATTTTACGGCTACGTATTTAGCATCGCTATCAGCTTCCGGTGCAGGGCTGCTACTTTCCGTTGATGGCGTAGGGCTTGAAGCAACTGGCGCTGGCGCGCTTGGTTGCGGCGCTGGTGCAGGAGCATTGCTATAGAAGTTTTTGCTCTTTGTTTCAGAGTTTTTTCTTACTTTAATTTTAAACTCCTCTGTTTCGATATTTACTTCATCAAGTCCTGATTTTGAAATAAAATCAATAAGTTCCTGTATTTCTTTGGCTTTCATCTGGTTTTATTTTGTTCTTATTTGATTTTTATACCTTTCGTCCTTCTGTAGGTGAAAGCAGATTGACGGGGCATCTTTGCTATTTTTTATATTGATGTTATGCTGCTAAAAGTAAGCGATTTAATTTCAATGATAAACTTATGTATTTAATTTTATCAACAAGGTCATTACATAACAATTATAACACTTTTTATAACACCTTACTTAACACGCTCATGATAGGAGCTTGTACGGGTATCCACTTTGATCTTTTCGTCCTGATGTATGAACAATGGCACCTGAATGGTAGCGCCTGTTTCAACAGTTGCAGGCTTAGACGCATTGGTGGCAGTATCGCCTTTTAACCCGGGTTCTGTATAAGTGATGGTCAGTTCTACGAAAGGAGGCAGCTCACAGCTTAATGGTGTTTCTGTCTCATCATGGTAAATGACATCTACTTCCTGTCCTTCCTTTAAAAACTGAGGAGCATTAATAATTTTTTCTTCCAGCATTACCTGTTCAAAGTTTTCGCTGTCCATAAAATGATAGCCCATATCATCTTTATAAAGGAATTGATGGGGGCGACGCTCAATACGGGCTGTAGTGACTTTAACACCTGAATTAAAGCAACTTTCCGATTCTCTTACACAAGGAAAAACCGAACTTGAGAAAATAAAATCGGTTTATTACTGGGTGCAGGATAACATACGATACATTGCCATAGAAAACGGCTGGGACGGATTTAT
>JBGSXH010000248.1:0-2076 GCA_041751515.1 Cyclobacteriaceae bacterium
GTTATTGGGCACCCTTGGCACAACTAATTGTGCGAAAACCTGACCGACGCTACAAAAGCATGCGAGTAAAATCAACAGATATTTTTGCTTCATAATTTAGTACTTTCTCACGACCATCAGACCATCCCTAATGGGCAGTAAGAGGTTTTCGACTCTTTCATCATTTTGCACCATGGTATTGAATTGGTGAATAACAGCAGTGGCTTTATCCATTTTCTCAGTGTTTTTGGCCACCTTTCCGCTCCACAAAACGTTATCCGCTATAATGTACCCACCCTGACGAACTTTGTCAAATACAAGGTTGTAATAATTAATATAATTGCCTTTATCTGCATCAATAAAAACAAGGTCTAAAGTTTCAGATATCTGAGGGATCAGGGTCATTGCGTCGCCGATGCGATAGTCAATGGAATTGGATAAACCGGCCTGCTCAATATAGGCTCGCACCATGCACTCCAGCTCTTCATTTATATCTATGGTAATGAGCCTGCCATCGTTAGCCAGTCCTTCTGCCATACATATAGCAGAATAGCCCGTATAAGTACCAATCTCCAATATGCATTTGGGCTGTAACATCTGGCACAACATGGCCAATGTTCGGCCTTGCAAATGACCGGACAACATGCGGGGCATCATTACCTTGGCCTGTGTTTCGCGGTTGATTGACTTTAGCAGTTGGTTCTCCTCAGTAGTATGAGATTCAGCGTACCTGGCAATATCTTCCGGAAGAAATTCCATACTTCAGTTTGTGAAAAATTTTATGCAAAATAAAAAAAGCCTCTTGCCTTTAATGCCCCGATTGATTAAAAATTGTGCATAGGTGACAAAAAAGTGAAAATTACGTTATACTTTTCATTTTTCCGGAATGTAGGTAAGCATACTGAGCATATCTTCCTGGAAAACATCCCGACTAATTTCCAATAACCTGTTTGCTGTAATTGAATTAATCATGTCAAATATCTCGTCAAGACTTTCTACTCTTTCAGCATCGAGCAAACTTTTACCCATCATGAGCATAAGGTTCATGTTGTTTTCTTCTGCCATTGCCAATTGACCGCGCAATTGTTCTTTGGCTTTATGAAGCTGCAAGGTGCCTAAAGGCTTCTTTTTAAGTTTGTCAAATTCCTGCATGACGAGCTTTATGCTACGCTTTAATTGTTTGCCTTCAGTGGCGAAAAATATTGCCATCAAACCAGTATCGTTATACGGCTGATAACTTGCCTCTATTCCGTACACAAACCCATGTTTTTCGCGCAACGCCATGTTTAAGCGGGAATTCATGCCAGGGCCTCCCAAAATGTTGATCAAAGCAAAAAAAGGAATCCTGGCATCGTGCATAAGCGGATAGGCAGTTCGGCCAATGGCGCAATGTGCCTGACTTAAAGGCTTAAAGACAGATTTTTGAATCGGGCGATATTGCTCAAAAGCCAATCGATGATGTTTAGCAGTATAAACAGGAATTGCCTCCAGGTGTTTCTTAGCCACTTTTAGCACCTTTTCATACGGCATGTTGCCAACATAGCTGAATACAATTTTTCCAGTATTCAGATTCTCTTGAATAAAGGTTTTAAAATCTTCCCGAGTGAAATTAGGCACACTTTCCTGAGTTCCCAAAATGTTCCTGCCGAGAGGATGATCTGGAAAAATTACTTCATCAAACTCATCCTGTATGGCATCTTCAGGGGCATCCAGATACATGGACATTTCCTCCAAAATCACATTTTTTTCTCTCTCTATCTGCTTTTCAGGGAACACACTATCGAAAGTGATGTCGGTAAGCAATTCTATAGCCTTATCGAAATAGTTATCGAGCACCGAGGCATAAAAGCAGATTTTCTCCTTGGTTGTATAGGCATTCAGCTCCCCACCCACACTGTCAAGCCGATTTAATATATGGTATGCCTTGCGCTTCTTAGTGCCTTTGAAGGCCATGTGCTCCCAAAAATGGGCTATGCCCTGCTGATGTGCTTTTTCGTCGCGGGAGCCGATATCTAATACAAAACCACAATGCACTATTTTGGAATTGAATATCTGCTTATGAAGTATGCGTATGCCGTTAGAAAGTTGATGTAGGTT
>JBGSXH010000249.1:0-1532 GCA_041751515.1 Cyclobacteriaceae bacterium
CGAGTCTGCCTTTGACCTGCATCGTACCTCACTCTATAAGTCCCTGCGATTCCCATTACCCAAGAACCCTACAGAAGAACAACAGACTGGAAGGGCATTGACAGATTATCTTTGGCGCGGTTTTACGGAACCGGAGCCAACATTTGAAGAGACTGAAAAGAAGTAAGGAAGTGAACGATGTCTGAAAAGCTTCAGGAAATCATCGATCGGGTCAAGAGCGGAGCTGAGAATTAGCGGTAAGATTAATAACAATACAAAAAAAAACACTTTAGTTTATGTTGAGGGAGTTAGAAAAACTTAAGAAAATTCTGAGTGAAAAACTCTCAGAGGAAGAAATCCAGGCTCTTATAGGTGAATTCACAGCAGCCTTTGGGGAGGGTTCTGTTGTAATTGAAGAGGATGCGACAGAAGCGGTTATTGTAACTGGGAAACAGAATGTTGTTGGAGATAATAATCGCATTGTCATCAATCAAGGTGCTGATTCTGAAGAGTTAATTGAGTTAGTCGAAAAGCTTCGTAGCTTGCTGCGGACAATTCAGCAGCATACACAAATAAACTCTGGCAACTTGAGCGATAAAAATATTCAACTCAAACTTACTGACTCAGTACAAAAGCCAGTTAATAGTTTTAGTGATTTATTGCCTTCAGTTGGACAATGGCAGGGAAGAGAAACAGAGCTTATAGAAATCAGGCAAGCTCTTCAACGAGCATCTATCTCTCTTATTTGTATTACAGGTATGGGGGGTATAGGAAAATCTACGTTGGCTGCCAAGCTTTATGAAGATACAGATGAATTTATAGGGAGATTTTGGGCTGATGTAGTTAAGCAGTCTCAGGATTTTATGGATTTTTCTGCCCGATTAATTGCTCAGGATAAAGACGAACCTCTAGATGATACCAAAAGGAATAATCCACGAAGTATTCGACTCAATAACTTAGTTAAGTTGCTGCAGGACAGACCATATTTGATAATAGTTGATAATTTAGAAGTTATTCTTGAGTCAGATGAGAATATAAAAGATGATAATTGGAAAATGTTTCTGAATCAATGGATAGAGTGTGGAGACCGGAGCAAGTTGATAATTACTAGCCGTGAACGTCCTGATCTACCAAGCACCAGAACTTATTGGTATGAAATAGATAGGGGAATCAGCCAAAATGCAGGTGTTGAATTTTTAAGATCTCTTGGCATTCATGGCTCCGAAGAAGAATTGCAAAGCTTTGTAAGCTCAGTCGATGGCCACCCACTAGCCTTGATGTTAGCGGCAGGTTGTTTAAAGGGGGAGGAGGAGAAAGATCCGCAAATTTCATACTTAAAGGATCACGGCGCTGTTCAAAAGCTTAAGGGCTTGCATCGCGGTCAAATTAAAATCAGCTTAGAAGATATTTTTAATCAGAGTTTTGAACGCTTAAGTACAAAACTACAAATATTACTTATTGAGATAAGTATTTTCATCAAAGGTGATCTATTTACTTATTCCCAAGCATTAACAATTTCAACCCAAAGAGACATCTCCGAAAAAGATCTGCAA
>JBGSXH010000250.1:0-4802 GCA_041751515.1 Cyclobacteriaceae bacterium
TCCTGAAAAACTACAGCTTTATTGTCTGTTTGACCCAGCAGACCCACTACCTCCGCATGCCCATGTTTGCCATAGATGTAGATTGCCTCGTTCTTATCAAAAGAATTTCTTATTCTATTTTGCAACTTGAGTACCACAGGGCAGGAAGCGTCTACCAGCTCGAGATTATTCTCCAAAGCCAGTCGGTAAGTTTCTGGAGGCTCACCATGCGCCCTGATCAGGACTTTAGTATTTTTTAGCCCTTTCAAGGTTTCGTGATCAATGATCTTCAAGCCCTTTGCCTCTAACCTGCTTACTTCTTCATCATTGTGCACAATATCGCCTAAACAATATAAGGTACCTTCATTATCCAGAATGTCTTCGGCCATTTCTATGGCATAGACTACTCCAAAACAAAATCCGGAATTTAAATCAATATTTACACTGAGATTGAGCATGGTATAAAAACACCCTGTTTAAGCAATAAGTTTATTATTTCAACAATTTAACTTAATTTTAAGAGTTTACAAAGCATTTAATCGAAGCTTAATATAGGATTGTAGCAATAACCAGGCTTTTAAGCCGTCGGGAATTCGTATACGTCCTGACACCAATTTTGAAGGAGAGGAGCGCTTAATCTTTTTGAATAACTTAAGATAGTAAATATAGGCGAGATATACACCTAGTTTTGATCCTTTAGGCAATCTTATTATACCTGTATAGGCATCGGCAAAATCCTTTTCTATATCTTTTTCTATCGCAATCTTATCGTTTTCAGAGAAATTTTTAAAATCCACATCTGGAAAATACACTCGACCGCGATCGTTATAATCGCTTTCCATATCTCTGAGAAAATTGACTTTTTGAAAAGCAGCACCCAAACTACAAGCAGTGGGGCGTAAATCTTCATAAAGCAGTTCATTGCCTTCACAAAAAACTTTGAGACACATTAACCCTACGACCTCGGCGGAACCATAAATGTAAGTCTTATACAGAGAGTCATTATAAATGCTTTTGTCAAGATCCATTTTCATGCTACTGAGAAAAGCATCAATGAGCGCATGATCTATATGATATTGGTTGATGACACTTTGAAAGGAATGGAGTACTGGGTTCAGGCTAATTCCGGAACGGATAGCGACAAAGGTTTCAGATTCGAATTTTGTCAGGAGGTCTTTTTTATCATGAGCATGAAAGGTATCTACAATTTCATCAGCATACCGCACGAATCCGTAGATAGCATATACCGGCTCATGAAATCTTGCATGAAGCGTTTTTATACCCAGTGAAAAGGAAGTACTATAAGCATTAGTAATAAGCTTGCTACACCCAAAAGCAGTTTTATTGTACAGTTCGATCATTTATGACAGATTAAGAAACTTATTAAGCTCCTCCGCCACTACTTTACCAGAAATTAATGACGGAGGCACACCAGGCCCTGGCACGGTGAGTTGTCCGGCATAGAATAGGTTTTTCACTTTCTTACTTCTCAAACTCGGCTTCAATATAGCAGTTTGTTTAAGAGTATTTGCTAAACCATAGGCATTTCCTTTAAACGCGTAGTAATCTTCTACAAAATTGCTATGTGCATAGCTCTTTTTATAAGTGATATATTCACGAATTTCAGTACCACAATACTTTTCCAATCGCTTCATAACGATATCAAAATATTTACTTCTTAAAGTGTCAGTGTCTTCAAGATCAGGTGCTACCGGTATCAGCACAAAAAGGTTTTCCATGCCTTCCGGTGCTACTGAAGGGTCAGTTTTCGAAGGAGCACAAACATAAAAAAGCGGCTCAGTAGGCCATTGAGCCCTTTCGTAAATTTCTTCTGCATGTAATGAAAAATCCGCATCGAAAAATAGATTGTGATGCTCTAATTTGTCCACCTTCTTTCGTACACCCAGATAGAAAAGCAACGAAGATGGCGCCATAGTTCGGCTATCCCAGTAAGCTTCAGTGTAGGTACGATGCGTGGCTGGCAAGATACTTTGTTCAAAATAATGATAATCACCGGCGGCTACAATAGCATCACAATCGTAGCTGCCCTTAGTAGTTATTACCTTATTGACAGCATTGGCTGAGAAGGTCACCTGTTTTACTTCTTCGTTTAAATGAAGTTCAACCCCATTCTCGACAGCTACTTTCGCCATAGCCTCTACGATTTTGTGCATGCCTCCCTGAGGATACCAGGTTCCTAAAGAAATATCGGCATAATTCATCAAAGAATAAAGGGCAGGCGTATTTTGAGGAGTTGCTCCCAGAAAGAGGACAGGAAACTCCATTAATTGTAAAATTTTTGGATGCTTAAAAAATTTGCGGATATGCTTATGAAAAGATTGTAAAACATCTATTCTTGCTACATCCAATAAAATTTTGAAGCTTAAATATTCAGAGATTGACAGACCTGGTTTGTAAACCAGCTCATGCATTCCTACTTTGTATTTATACTGTGCCTGCTCTAAGAACTCCTGAAGCCTAACTTTACTTCCTTCTTCAAAAGTTTCTAAAAAATCCCCTAGAGGGATAGCACCGGCGGGAATTTTCCATGCATCATCTTTAAAGATTACTGCGTATGAGGGATCTAATCTTATAAGATCCAGATAATCGGCAATGTCTTTACTAAAATCAGTAAAATATTGCTGAAAAACATCTGGCATCCAATACCAGCTGGGACCCATGTCAAAGGTAAATCCTGAAGCGACAAACGATCGGGCCCTACCGCCTGCCTGTGTATTCTTATCAAATAATTTAACGCTAAAACCTTTTTTAGCAAGATAAGTGGCAGCAGATAAGCCAGCAAAACCAGCACCTACTACCACAATATTTTTATTTGTCATTTAAGATTAGCAGTAAATTAAATCATAATAATCATTATCTAACCGCATAATTCTTTAGCATACCTTTCAATTCTTTTCTGGCAATGTGAATTCTATTTTTCACTGTACCAATCGGAATATCAAGTTTTTCAGCGATTTCATAATACTTAAAGCCTCTGAAATGCATCATAAACGGTGTCTTGTAAGCATCATCTAACTTCGTGATAGCTTCATTAATATCTTTCAAAGCAAAACTGGAATATGCGAGATTGTCAGTTGTGTTATTGGAAGAATTAATATAGTGCAAATTGTCAGTAGTATCAATAAAAGTATTTCTGCGCACCATTCTTTGATAGTTAGTTATGAAAGTATTTTTCATAATGGTGTACAACCATGCTTTCAGATTGGTACCGTCTGCAAATTTATCCCTGTTAGTATAAGCTTTCAACACGGTTTCCTGCAGTAGGTCATTTGCAGCTTCCATATCTTTGGTTAATTTTAACGCAAAAGGCTTTAAGGAACGGGACATTTTGTTGAGCGAGTAACTGAATTCTAGAGCTGTCATAATTAAAAAATTTGGGTCCTGTTTAGTTGACTTGATATGTTTTCTAACGTAAATAAGAAAAAATGTTTACGTTTTTAATAAAAAAATTAAACAGAGAGTTAAAAAAATTGAGTTAAGGTATTTGATTGTGCTAACATAATTAATTGAAATAGGTAAAATCTTAATTCCTTTTATTTCTGTTAGTTAGGTTTACGTAAAGTTATTAAAAATGTTGAACTAAAAAACGCATCTCTTATCATAAAAAGAAAAAACAGTGTTTAAACTCAGGGTTTGGCTATGAAATCGGGTGTCCTTTCATTTATAAAATGGATCAGCTCATCCATTCTGTTAAATAATATAAAATTCTCTGGCATGCGAATATCCTGTCCAATGATTTGATAACCGGACAACAGCATGGTCGTATCAGAAAACCTGGCAGCAAGTTTATCAATATATTTCTGAATTTTATCCTGACCAGGTGTACTTGTAATAATGGTAAGCATGTAGTCGGGCTTATGAATATCACATGCAAGTTCTAAGTCACGATGGGGAAGACTCTGTCCCAAATACACCACTCTGTGCTGTCTGGACTTTAGCAGGTAGCTACAGAAAAGTAAACTTAATTCATGCAACTCTCCTTCAGGCAGAAAAAGCAAAAACTTCTTCCCGTAATCCTGACCCGCACTGAATTGACCATCAATAGCCACAATTAACTTTTGTCTTACCAGATTAGATATAAAATGTTCCTGCGCAGGGTTGACTGTGCCTGTCTGCCATAATACCCCTATCTTCGACATAAAGGGATAAATTATATTCAACATCGTTTTCTCAAAACCTAGCTGCAAAATATTGGTCGACATTATTTTTTCAAACCGTTCCTCGTCGAGATCAATCATGGCCAGAATAAGCGCATGAATTTTATCCGGATAACGAAGGTTCCTTTCTGTGATGCGAAGAATTTCTTCCTGCATCTCGGCTGTATCCATCTTAGCTATTTTGGATATCTTAAACCCATTTTCCTTCAATAGAGAAACGTTTAATACAAGTTTCAGATCCTGATCATCATAAAAACGAATATTGGTATCCGTTCTTTTTGGATTAATAAAATTGTACCGTTGCTCCCAAATTCTAAGCGTATGTGCTTTAATTCCGGATAATTGTTCAAGGTCTTTAATCGAATATGTGCTCACATGCAAAACAGTTTAGTATAGCCCATTCAGGACTGATTTCTATAATATTTTAATGCTACCCATAATAACCCGAAGGACTCTGAATGTTCTTTATCCCTGGATTTATGGTGTGCCTGATGTGCATTTTTCAATGCTGTCAGATATTTACCTCTAATTTTTTTTTCAGATTTTATCCTCCGATGTATAAGTACATCATGAAGAATAAAATAAACCAGCCCATATAAAATTATACCAAGGCCGATCCAAAATTCTGCACACAAATTTTACACA
>JBGSXH010000251.1:0-6227 GCA_041751515.1 Cyclobacteriaceae bacterium
AATCCTTTCTTTCAGCCTTTGCCAGCCCCAGATGAGCAGTTCTTTTGTAAATATTCTCAAAATTTCTTTGAGGCAACGGTGTTAGTGTGGCTTCATGTATCTGCAACGGTTCTGGTAGCCGCTGCTGTGCTAAAGCATAGCCGGGCACTAACAGAGAAGCAATGATGAACCAAAAAAAATACTTCATACAAACCAAAAAACACGAGCCTATTACAGCAATGTAATAAAAAAAATTACTTGTTGTTATAGGAAATCAATATCTGCATTCAATGGATATCGCATCAAATACTGGAGACCCTCCTTAATTGTCAAACCTTTATACAATACCTTATAAAGGGTTTGGGTAATGGGGGCCCTCACTTTATATGTTTCTGCCAATTTATTGACGATTCTCACTGTATTAACCCCTTCTGCGATCTCTTCCATGCTCTCTAAAATATCAGCAAGGGTTTCTCCTTTCGCCAGCCGGTTACCGACTGTATAATTACGACTTAGTGTACTCGAGCAAGTTGCCACCAAATCACCAACGCCAGCCAATCCTAAAAATGCATGCACATTGCCACCGAGCGCTCTGCCGAGATAAATCATTTCTACCATGCCACGGCTGATGAGCAATGCTCTGGCATTTTCCCCCAATCCTAAGCCTGAAAGCGCACCAGAAGCAATTGCAATAATATTTTTGAGAACACCGCAAAGTTCCACTCCAATTAAATCGGCACTACCATACACCTGAAATCTGTCACTGCGTAATAACCGCTGACCTTCAAACACAACCTCTTTAAAGTGGCTGGCTATAACGGTTGCTGCAGGTTGTTGACCAATAAGCTCTTTAGCTAAATTTGGGCCTGCCATGCAGCCTACCCTTACCACCACACTTTCTTCCCGAATTACCTCACTCATTGTTTTCACGTGTTCGCGACTTAGGGTAATCTTTTCTCCCGGTTCATGAGGTGGAATTTGAATATCTAAGCCTTTGGTCCCGTGAATGAGGATATGATATGGATGCAAATAGGGTGACAAACTGCGGATTACCGTACGCAAATTGGCAGAAGGCACGACCGGAAAAATTACTTCACACGCGTTCGCCAGCATTTCCAAATCGTCCGTTCCGGTTACTCTGGAATGCAGCGGAACTTCTCCACACTTTTGCTCTTCCTGAATTTGCCTGACAACTTCTGCCTTGCGTGCATACAGGATAACATGCGAGTTCTCTGCAAGAATATTGGCCACTGCGGTACCGAAGCTTCCGGCACCTAAAACGCCTACAGGCTTATCAGATATATTTTTCGAGCCCATATCCTTCCAGTCTGTTATGATAATAAAACAATGTATTTAAGTCCTGGGTCGTAATCTTGCCCGTTTTGCTAAGCAATAATGGCCTTTTGGCGTGGTACATCCCGACATTGGCTATTCCATGTGCTACAATATGCTCAAGATCTTCCTCCAGGTGAGGGGCGGTATCGATTCGGCCAGCTTTTTTCAGCTCAAATATCCGCTCTTTAATAGTGGCCACCACTTTGCAAAACTCATCATAATCTATAAAAAGTTCTTCCTCCGGAAGCCTTAAAAGGTTATATAAATCCAGCTTTCTATGTTTGTTTTTCCAAATCTCAAAAGCACAAAATGCCACAATATGCGAAGAAAAAGCCCTGTTTATTTTGTGATATTCTTCAACAAGCTTATCACTGAGCATTTTAGTATATTGTTCTTCACGCTGTAAATCGCGGTTGATTGCTCCACGGCTGGAAAAGTAATCCCGGGTATTGATTTTTCTACCCTGCTGGTCGATGCTATTGCCTTCTTCGTCGACCAAATTACCCAAAACATCCCTAGGCTGTCCTATTGACACAGAAATATCAGATCCTTTCGTAAAAAACTTAAGCAGGAAGGTAGTAATTTTATAAGAAGTTGAATATTCATCAGTTTCAATATAATAACGCTCCTGCCCTTTTTGGGCCAGATATTCATTTATTAATACTGGTGCTTCTAATACAAAATGATAATTCAGCGTTACCGGCACTACAAATATTTTCTTACCATAGTTGGCAGACTTCTCAAAGTTAATCCTCTGAGCTTCCAGAATTGTACTCAATAGTCCCTGCTTCAGACGATCTTCAATTTTACCTGACCTAGACCTGGACCCGCCGGGAAAAAACAGTGTATGGCAGCCCTTCTGCATTGCCAGGCTGGAATAAGATTTTAGCGTTTCAGTATAAATAGCGTTCTTCTTTCTACGATCAATTTTATATGCGCCCAGGCTGTTCATAAAATAGGCAATTACTCCAATATTGAACAAGTTCAGGCCTGCCCCATATAAAAACTGAGGCATGCCAAGGCTATGAATTATCCACCCGATCAGTATAGAGTCAAGATTGCTGAAGTGGGTCGGAAGCATAATAACCGTTCCCTTAGACGCAAGTTTTCTAATCAATTCGGTCTGACCCGTTATTTGAATCTTATCCTGCAGCTTTACTTTATTACTCCAGAGTGAGCTAAATCCTTTCACGCGACTTGCATTAAGTAACCGCCCAAAACCGAAGGTGACCAGGGAGCGCGCAAGCTGATAGTGGGAGGTATTGAATTTGCCGGAAATCTCATTGACATACCTGCCGACAATTTTTTCAAGGATATCATCCTCCATCCCCTGGGTATCCTCTTCAGTAGAAAGCAAAAGCAAGTCGCGCTTTATGCTGTCCCAGAAGTCATTTTCATCATCAGGATCCACCCGCCAGCGGTTTTGAGAAATCCGTAATTTTTCCCGAAACAGGGTCATTTCAAGCTCTTCTATTAAGGCTGTCCGATTAATGGTATTTTGCTTAATTCTGGAAATACTTAATGCAATGACTTCTTTAATAAACTTTTTTCTGTTCTGCCTCAAATGTACGACAGGCAGGCGCCGGGCAGCCAATGTTGATGATTTGATGGATTTACGTTTTGTATCGCCTTGGGGCATAGTGAATGCAATGTTTAAACTTCAAAGATAGTAGAAAGCAGCCGCTAAAAATGGATAAGAATATAAAAATCACTGCAATTTATGCTTTCTGGCCAGACCTACGGCTTTTGTAAAATAAGACGGAACGGCAAATGACGTTAACTTTATAGTTCAACTGATGTTCATAATTACGTGAAAAAACCTTTTTCACAGCGCTCTACCAATAAAATTCTTATTAAATTGCCTTGGTACACATCAATATAGTACACTGCAAACCATACCAATTTTATTCATCCATCAATATCTATTCAAGTATGAAAAGATTTTTATTCACTGCTCTGGTGCTTTTGATAAGTCTTCAATCACAAGCACAGGCTTTTCTAAAAGATAAACCCCTGGCTACCACCTTCAGCATTATTGCCAAAGATACTATTACGGGTGAAATTGCTGTAGCGGTCCAAAGTCATTGGTTTTCAGTTGGCACTACCGTAAGCTGGGCCGAAGGTGGCGTAGGTGCCGTAGCGACGCAATCTTTTGCCAATAGAGACTTTGGCCCTGAAGGCTTACGCCATATGAAAGATGGCATGAGTGCAAATGCCGTGCTGGACAAACTCATCAACGAAGATGAAGGCAAGGATTTTCGACAAGTGGGCATTGTCGACAATAATGGAAATATTGCCGTTTTCACTGGCGATCGTTGTCTCGATGAAGCGGGCCATATATCAGGAAATAATTACGCCATTATGGCAAACCTCATGGAAAATGATAGCGTCTGGCATAAGATGGATGCGGCGTACCAGGCTGGTGCAGCCAAGCCTTTAGCTGAGAGAGTTATTGATGCCCTAAAAGCCGGGCAGGAAGCAGGAGGGGATTTACGAGGGAAACAATCAGCGGCAATGAAAATAGTCAATGGCAAAAGCTCTAAGAAACCATGGAATGACGTAGTGGTTGACCTGAGAGTTGATGACCACCCAGACCCGATTGCTGAACTGGAAAGGCTGTATCATGTACACAAAGGTTTTCAGTACATGAACCGCGGTGATTTGGCCGCCGAAGCAGCAGATGTGGAAGCTGCCGTCAGTGCATATGAAAGTGCTGAAGAGCTGCTACCGGATAATCTTGAACCAAAATTCTGGCACGCTGTCATGCTTTACAATAACCAAGATGATGAAAAAGCAAAACCCCTGTTGCACGAGGTTTTCACTCAGGATAAAAATTGGGCAGTTCTTTTTCAAAGATTACCTAAATCCGGCCTTTTAAAGCTAAGCGAAGAAGAAGTGCAGGCTATTGTTGCCGACTATATTAAATAACTAATGACAAATTCATTGATAATGACCTTAAAATCACCCTTAATTTTTCTATTTCTACTAGTACTGAATACA
Source organism: Cyclobacteriaceae bacterium (assembly GCA_041751515.1). Lineage (GTDB taxonomy): Bacteria > Bacteroidota > Bacteroidia > Cytophagales > Cyclobacteriaceae > JBGSXH01. Next base: position 4,315 of record JBGSXH010000251.1, read on the forward strand.
GGCTATTCCATTGCGCAGCACGAGGATAGTACTATGCTACGCAAAATATATGATGAGGCACTCGAGAAGCCAAAAGCTTATGAATGGCTAGAATATTTGAGCAACAATATAGGAGGTCGCCTAAGCGGCAGCCCTGAAGCCGCTGCTGCTGTCGAATGGTCGCGACAGGTCATGGACACCCTGGGGTTTGATACTGTATATCTGCAGGAAGTAATGGTCCCTCACTGGATCCGCGGTAAAAAAGAAGAAGGGAAAATAATGCATGCCAATCATTTTGGAAGCATTGATGTTCCGATATTGGCCTTGGGAGGGTCTGTTGCCACACCTAGTTCCGGACTCTCTGCTGAGGTTGTCGAGGTAAAGGATTTCGATGAGCTGAAAGCTTTGGGCAATGCTGTTGCTGGTAAAATCGTGTTTTTTAACCGGCCTTTTGACAGAAAGCTGGTCAACATGTTTGCTGCCTATTCCGGTGCGGTCAATCAGCGCTCGCAAGGTGCCATAGAAGCTGCAAAGTTGGGTGCTGTCGGAGTGGTGGTACGCTCTATGAATCCATTTGATGATGACCACCCGCATACCGGTGGTGTTCGGTACGACGATGATGCAGAAAAAATTCCGGCCGTGGCTATCAGTACTAACGGCGCCAATCGGCTCAGCGCCTTGCTGGCCGACCACAGTGATCTCAGGTTTTTCATGAAAGTAAATGCAAAGCAGCTGGAAGACAAACTCTCCTATAATGTTATCGGGGAGATAAAAGGCAGTAGCCATGCAGACGAAATCATCGTCGTTGGCGGACATTTGGATAGCTGGGACATTGGCGACGGTGCTCATGATGATGGCGCAGGTTGCATGCAGGCAATAGAAGCCTTGCACATATTCAAAAAATTGGACATTCAACCCAAAAGAACGCTCAGAGCAGTAATGTATATGAACGAAGAAAATGGCCTGCGTGGCGGCCGGGAATATGCAGCACAGGCCAAAGAAAATAATGAACAGCATATCGCAGCGATAGAGTCTGATGCCGGCGGCTTCACCCCGAGAGGTTTCAGTATCGATGGCACAAGTGCGCAACTAAAAAGCATCCAAAACTGGAAAAGTCTTTTTGAGCCTTATGGCGTTCATCAAATTGAAGCTGGCGGCGGCGGTGCCGATATTGGTCCTTTAAAAGATGGTAAAGTTGCCCTGATAGGTTTAAGACCTGATAGTCAGCGCTATTTTTATATTCATCATGCCGAAACAGACACTTTTGAACAGGTGAACCAAAGAGAACTGGCTTTGTGTACTGCAGCCATGACCTCGCTTATTTACCTGATTGACACACATGGTGTGAGTGACGCAACGGAAGAGTAAATTTAATTTTTAATCATCAAGGAGCACGCAAAGCCCAACAGCTTTGGTGTGTAATGCCTTTGATAATTAAGCCAAATACTGGCATATAATTTGTCTTCCTCAAGCGAAATCAACCTACAGCTATAATGAAAACCTGTCTTTTAAAATACACCGCTCTGCTTGCGTTTCTGTCTATCGCCGCCACGAGTTTTGCCCAGGATGCTATGTCCAATAACCGTTATATTGAGGTCTCTGGATCAGCAGAAATGAAGATAAAGCCAGACTTGATTTATCTTAATATTATGTTGCGAGAATATGCGGATGGTTCTCGAAATATCGAGTTAAAAACGCTGGAGAATGGCTTGTTAAAGGCGCTTAAAAATCAAGATATCGAGCAGGATGCTTTGGAAATCACCAATGTTCAGGGGTATAACTGGCAGCGTGATAACAAACGACCTGATTTTAAAGCCGGAAAAAGCTATAGGTTAAAACTCAATAGTCTCGACAAAATTAACCCTATTCTGGCAGATCTGGACCCGAAAGGCATAGAATACATTAACCTGGAGGAAGCTACTCATACCAAAATT
>JBGSXH010000252.1:0-20109 GCA_041751515.1 Cyclobacteriaceae bacterium
AAGAATTTAACCTCACGCCATCTCTACTGGAGGGCCTGGGTGCGATGGGCTTCAATGAGCCAACCCCAATCCAGGCTCAGGCCATTCCTGTTATATTAGATAATAAAGATTTAATCGCCTGTGCACAAACAGGCACTGGAAAAACTGCAGCATACCTGCTCCCCATCATTCATAAGCTGGCAGAAAGTAAAGACCAACATATTGATACGCTAATTATAGCGCCAACCCGTGAACTCGCTGTTCAGATTGATCAACAGATGGAGGGTTTCGGCTATTTCACTCCGGTTAGTTCACTCGCGGTATATGGTGGCGGCGATGGCAATGCTTTCGATAGAGAAAAGCAGGCTTTAAAGGAAGGTGCTAACATTATTATCGCTACTCCTGGCAAGCTCATTTCTCACCTGAATATGGGTTATGTGAAAATTGACAAATTAAAGCATCTTATCCTCGACGAAGCAGATAGAATGCTGGACATGGGTTTTCATGATGATATTATGAAAATCATCAGTTACCTACCAAAAGATCGTCAGACGCTATTGTTCTCAGCTACTATGCCGTCGAAAATCAGAGAGCTGGCTAACAAATTATTGAAAGCACCGGAGGAGATCAGTCTTGCATTAAGTAAACCCGCAGAGCGCATTTTTCAGGCAGCTTTTTCAGTCTATGATAATCAAAAAGCCGGCCTTATTGCCCATTTGCTATCTGCAAAACCATTGAAAAGTGTGATCGTTTTCTGCTCTACCAAGTCTAGTGTAAAGCAAATTGAAAAAATGCTGAAGGATGAGAAATTCAATGTAGCAAGTATTTCTTCAGATCTGGAGCAACATGAACGCGAAACAGTCTTACGCGATTTTAAGAACAGAACGGTAAATATTCTGGTAGCAACGGATATTGTTTCCCGAGGTATTGACATAGATTCGATTGATCTGGTGATCAACTATAACGTACCTGGAGATGCTGAGGACTATATTCATCGTATCGGAAGAACGGCTCGCGCCAGTAGTAAAGGTGTCGCTTTTACATTCATCAATGAGCAGGATCAATTTAATTTTAATAAGATTGAAACATTGATGGAAAAAGAAGTGGTAAAGGCCCCACTACCTGCTCACCTGGGAAGCGGCCCGGTATATGACCCTAGCAGTAAAAAGGCGAAAACCAGGAATTTTGGCAGAGGAAAAAGCTCAGCGGGCAGAAAGCCCAAACGGGCCTGATTTCCATCTTTCAAATTGAATAAATTCTGAGAAATAATTATCAAATTGATAGGCAACTTTTGACCTTTCTATTTATAAATAGCTTAAAAAACGAAAACCAGCGCAATTACGCTGGTTTTTTTGTTTTGGCACAGTTATCGACTTAATGAAGGCAGAAGACTAGATGTAGACTGTAAAAAACTGCTGAAGAGCTTACAAAGTATCAATTTTTTAGACTTAAATTTTTTATCATGCTTGCTGAACCAGGCACAACAGATACTTTGATTTTTTAATCTATTACTTTTTTATCTTACATGAATAGCAATAAAAAGCGGAGATTTTTCTTCGCTTTTTATTTTTTACTTCATAATAGCCGGCTTATATTTTGCCTTAAATTATGAATTAAAACTATGAGTACAATTAAATGTTTAACTTTTCTCAGCTATGCGTTCATTTTTTGCACTGCTACTACAAACATAAACGCCCAATCAGCAACAAAATTCCCTGAGATAACTTCCGAAAGTGTTTCGGGAAATACGGTAACCCTACCTGAGGATGCTATTGGCAAACATACCATTGTTGCGATGGCTTTTTCTAAGAAGTCTGAAGAAGCATTGGAGACATGGTTGCAACCCGTCTACGATACATTTATCCAGGAAGCTGCTTCCTCTATGTTTGCCACTAATTACGATGTAAACGTCTACTTTATTCCAATGCTTGGCGGCGCCAAGCAAGCGGCTGAAGGTCGCATTCTCAAGAAATTAGATAAATCCGTAGATGAAGCCCTTAAAGACCATATTCTCATTTATGCAGGTAATGTTAAAGGCTATCGGGAAATGCTGTCGATGGAAGAGAAAGATGTGCCTTACTTTTTTCTACTCAATGAGCAGGGTGAAATTATTTTCGAATATCACGGTGCTCATGATCCCGATGTTTTAGAGGAAATGGAGGCCATTTTAGATGATTGGTAAAAAAAATAAGGTCTGCAATGATGTATTGCAGACCTTAGGCTTTGTGAAGCTTTAAAATGAGTCAAATACTTACAAAGCGTAAACAGATGAAGGCACCTTGCATTCCTTAAAAGCTAAAGGCACCCAGGCGCCGGCATCCGGTTGTTCTTTTGTTGCTAAGGCTTTCTTTAAGGCATTTAATTTTCCTGAAGAAAGCTTTTCTTCTTGAATAAAATTTAATACTTCGCTGTAATTAATTTCTTTGTTACGCTTCAAAATAATGTATTTTGGTTAAACATCAAGATGAATAGCTGTTGCTAAACATAATCCTGAAGTTAGCAATTTTGAGAAGAAAGTCAAGTTTCGTCAATCTTTCATTTTCATAATTAGCAAATTCTACCAAATAAAAATATTGTATTCCCCAATAATGCAATCATTAAAATCTGCAAAGTGGAAATTTGCTGTATTATGGCGCATTTATATTTTGTACATCAATCGATTGCAATTGTACATACCTGCAAATGGTAAAAAGGAATAAGCATGCATAACTGTATTCAATATTGTTAAAAATTCAGATGGAAAAGCAATTACCGCCGAAGGCTAAATGCAGGAAGGATGGAGGCAATTGTTTGAGCCCGGGAGGGCCTTTGCGGGTAAAGGCCTGGCGAGTGCCGAGAGCCTGACCCCGCCGGCTTGGTGCGTTAGCCTTGCGGGTGGCGGGGGCCTGCCCAAAGAGGCATACTTATATAATCAGTTCACCTTTTTTGGATCGCAGGCGGGGACATTGGCGCTGAAGAAGGTACTTTGCCCAAAACTGATGGCCAACCCTTTATGTATTCGATTTCATCAATCAGCATCACCCGATCTTCGCTGTTTTGGCTTGCGTCGATGGCATGATAGACTATCCAATCCTGCCCTGCCTCGTCAGTAATGATGGCATTGTGGCCGGGAGCATTCCATGCTTCGCTACGACCTAGTATGACACTATTGCCTGTACCGGTAATTGATGCCTTTGTCTCAAAAGGGCCAGTTGCAGACTTTGAACGGGCAATCATAACCGCATAATGCGCTTCTGGTCCACAGCAATTGTCACCCGAATAGAAGAGATAATAATAACCATTTCTGAAAATAACCCATACGCCTTCCACAAGTCGTTGGTAATTTGCAGGGTCATCGTTTTCAATGGGCTGGATTAAGCTGAATGGCACTGTGCCTTCCTTGAACTTGATGAGGTTGTCGTCCAGTTCCTGCACTTTTATGGCGTCAAAGCCTGAACCCCAGTACATGTAATATTTGCTTGTCACAGGATCACGAAATACCATGGGGTCTATATTGATAAAGCCTTCTCCACAAATTAATGGCGCTCCTATATCTTCAAAAGGCCCTTCAGGATGCTTTGATATTGCTATGCCAATGCACTTTCCATCATCATCATTTTCGCCCGAATAGTATAAATAATATAAATTGCGCTGGGGATGGTATAGCACATGCGGCGCCCAGAAATATTTGTTGGCCCAATTGGGTTTATCGGGCATGGCATCACCTAGTAATTTCCAGTTGATCAGGTTTTCAGACCATGCTACTTGTATATGCGCTAGTTTACCATCGATATTGGTATTTGTTGCATAGGCATAATACCTACCGTCGGCAGCTTTTACTGGTGTAGGGTCTGCAAAATTTTGAGCAAAAACAGGGTTGAGATAATGCGCCGGATGCCCCTCATGTTTTTTCTGATGCTGTTGCTGGCAACTGAACTGCAGAAGTAAAAGCAAAAAAATAAAGTATGCCATCTTATACTTATGTAGATAACTGCGCATAGGACTTACTCCTGTCCGGATGGCAAACGTAGCGGCACTCCTGCTGGCACGGGAGCACCGAAATCCGGACTGCCATTGGCATGCCAGGTAAAAGGTTGCAGACGAATATCACGGTCCCATCCAGGCTCCGTTGTTTTCTTTGCATGGTAGTATATCCAGTCTTCGGTGCCATCGGGAGATTTCACGAAACTGCAATGGCCAACACCGTGCACTTGAGCGGTTCCCTGAAATACCGGCCCACTTTTTTCCCAACTTTCGGTTTCCATGGGTGCATCTTTATTTTGCAATCGAAGCTGCCCCAAGCGGTATTCTTTTAACCAGGACTCCCTGGTAGAGTAAATCAGAAAAACTTCGTCATCTTTTTTGAGGATTTGTGGCCCTTCATTCAAGTCAAGTTCCCCTCCTGTTTCCCACGTTTCTTCCGGCGAGGAGATGCGCACGCGATTACCGCTAATAGTTTTCGGGTCTGACATCGAGGCTATGTACAAATGTTGAGGTGTCTTATCGGTATCCTGGTTTTCTTCCCAGCCCGACCAGATGGCATACAAATTACCCTCATGCTCCAGTGGCGTAAGATCGATGGCCCATTTTACTGAAGCCGGGTCGGCAATATCATCACCGGTGTACAACATGCCAGCATCTTCATAAGGGCCGAAAGGGTCGTCAGAAACCGACTCAAGCACGCCGGATCGCTGGTATATAAATGGAGCACCAGGTTGTTGAGCCGCCGCATAGTAAATATACCACCTGCCATTTAAGAAATGAAGCTCTGGAGCCCAGACATTGTCCTGGTTCCAGCCGGAGTTCGGGGTTTGCCAGACCATCTGTCTGCCACCCAGGTCTGTCATGCTTTCTGTCGCCGCCACGTAAATTCCTCCTTCCGCTGAACCACAGGAATAATAAATACCATCCTTTTCTATGACCCAGGGATCTGCGCCCGGAGCAATAGGATTTGCAAAAGTGGCTTCCTTAGGCTCTTCACGCGCAGGCTCCTTTTCGCTCTCTACACAAGAAGCCATCAGAAAAGCAGTAAAAAATAGTAGTACGGGGTATACTTTCATTATTAAATATTTACACATAAAATGTAGTGGTAGTACGCAGTTATATGCTACAAACCACGATCAAAACAGATAATATCGTTAAATCTGGCGCTACCACGAGTGGTAAATAAGCCAACTTTTGAAGGTGGAAGTGCATGTTTTACAGTGGCTACTTCCTTTCCATTAAGCCAGACAATCAGCTCATTCCCTTGCCTGATAATACGCAGGTTATAAACAACTCTGGACAATTCACTGACCCACAACTTATAAACATAGTGGTTTTGATCTGATGGATCTTTGTTGACAAAACGCAAACCTTCTGCTTTAACGGCCTCGAAAGTAACTGCATCAAAAGCTGGATGAAAACCGGCCTTTCGCTGTATTTGCTTTAGTGGAAGCCAACGGTCCTTTATTTTATAATAGGCGGTCATTTTTTCACTGATATCGTCTATAATAGTATCCTTTTGTCCATGCGGTACCTTATGCATTCGAAAGCCGTTGATAAGTAAAGGCGTATCGAATGCATACTGCTTTTCGATGAAATCGGAGTACTTCATATCGACATAATGCGGCAATTCATTACTGAGCTGTATTTCCTGAGCAACCGTCGATTTCCCATTTTCTTTTCCGGAGATGCTAAGCATATGCTGACTTTTGTCGATGGATATTTTTATAAAATTATCAGCATTTATAAACATTGGATATATACCAGCGCTAACATCATCCTCCAGGGAGATTTGAACATTAAATTCGTAAGCTTCCAGTGCATCGCCTTTCAACAGGCGCTGTTCTTTTTGATCTGACTGCAGATGTATCCCTTCTTTAGAGATATCATAATTTTCGCTGGCAAGCGGATTTTCGCCAGTAAACCATCCTGGCATATTTTTATTGAACTCGTCCCAGCCAATGGTATAGCTAATTCCGTCAAACGAAGCCTCAGTGTCCTGCGTAAATAGTCCGGGCAGACCGGCTTTAGCTGGTTTTTCAGCAACCACAAGCGATTGACCAGGTGCGGGCAGCTCATCAATATAAATACTGAAGTTTCCTGCATTTTTATGAATTGTTATCGAATGATAAACCTGAAAATTAAAGGCTTCTTCCAGTAGAAACATACCTGAACGTTCCTGACCATCGACTATTAAATTCCACGCCCAGCTATGTGCCGCCGCATCAAAATAAACAATAAGCCGATTTTCATCATCCTGCTGCCAGGCAATCAGCCCTGCTTTGCCTGTTGCTGACATTTTCAATGATGCTTCAATGCGATAATTTTGTGCAGCTTTACTGTTGATAGTCGCTTCCGACACCCTGGTTCCTATTTGCTGCAAGGCCTTATCAGCTATTCGCCAATCACCTGATTTGAATGTCCATTTCTGCTGTAAGTCATGAGCATCATTAAACAGTGCAGAAAAGGTAGGCATAGCAGGTACAGGATGATAGCCTGGTGTATTTTCTGCTGTCATGCCCTCGACAGTGAGTTTTTTGCCATGAAAATGAACACGGTCGATATATTGCCCTCTGCGGTCCCTGTTTTTGTTACCCATATAAACGAGCCACCATTCAAAGCCATTGGGACCTCTTATTATATTGGGTTGGCCGGGAGAATACAGGATATCCTCATCAGTTTCGCATTTTATGTCAAATAAAGCCAGGTCAACAAAACTTTCCCTTGCACCTTTCTGCGCATGCACTGCAAGTGTATTTTTACCTCTTGAGAGCAGTTTGATTCCATTTTCGTCTAAAGTCCAGTTGGCAAATTGTCCGGTTTTGTGTTCGTAAATCTGCGTACCATTGAGGTATAAGGTTATGGGACCGTCGTGGTGCAATCTAAATCGGAACTTTGTTGGCATTTCCTCATCGAGCTGAAAATCTTTCCGTAACCATATTGCTTCGCTATTCCACTTTGTTTTCACATTGCGGGTCGTTGAATTTTTGACAATAGCTGATCCGAAAGCGCCTCTGCCCTCTTGCCAGGCGCTGGCATCAAAATCCCGACGGTACCACTTTTTAGGTGGTGATGCCAATACATAATGCCAGGGACTTAATGAGACGGACGGGCTTAATAGGTTTATGTTCAGATCTTCCATATCATCCTGGTTGGATTTCACGACCGGATGATTGTATTTATTACCGTGATTAAAACCCAGCGGTGAATCTGCCTGTGCCACGCCCAGCATATAATTACCCCAACGTGGTGCGGTATGGTTAGCATTGTACATCATATAATACTGATCCCGGTATTTTATCACCCAGGGACCTTCTGCCACGCGGTTGTCCATCGTTTCCCAGGTGCCAGGCAGTGAAGCAAATAAATATTGTGGTGCTTCTGCAAACTGATAGGCGTCTTTCATTTTCCTTCCCCAAATGGTATTGCCATCCGTAAATTTCACCATATAGAGGTATAGCTGCCCATCATCGTCTTTGAATAATGCCGGATCGATGCGGTTATCCAGCCATTGCTCCTTGTCCGGCTCCGTGTATGGGCCCAAGATATTATCTGCAGTGGCATGCCCGATATGGACCGCATGACTATCTTCGCCCCAATGATTTACTGACCAATACTGGTGGAAAGTCCCATTAATATAATTGATATCATTAGCATGAATCTGCCTGTCTTCAGCAGCCTTGCCGGATGTCCAGTCATTATCCATCGAAAATACATGTACAGGCCCTTCCCAATTGACCAGGTCGGAGGAATGATAAAAGCCTCCATCAGTGAATACACCTCCTATATAGTATTCGCCATTATATTTTAAAACTCCAGCATCCGCCACGCCAGGTAGTACTGGGTTGGTAATTTTTTGCCCAGACTGTCCAAAGCATATAAAGGAAAGGAGACAAAGCAACAACCCTATTGCTGGCTGCTTTATCTGTCGGTAATTCAGATGGCATACATGAAAATCCATTTAAGCTTGGTTAGGTCGATGGTGTTTTAATTGTCAACACCTGTCATTTCTTTTATCAGTGCTACTTCTTCACGTTTATAGGGTTCTCCATCTGACCTCAATACCTCATGAAACCAGAGGTCCGGTTCGCTGGTATAGGCTTTTTGCCAGCTGTCCCAGGGGTATTTAGTCTGGGTTTTTCCATCTACAAATCCCCAATTGTACATGCCAATATTATATTGCTTTGCCACTGGTAAAAACCCTTCAAAAGTACTTCCATTTGGCCGAGCCATATATTCAGTACAGATAATGGGGCGATCGTAACGCTGGAGCATTTTGATGCGCTTTTCAAACTCTGCCGGATCATCATAACTGTGAAAAGAGATGATATCGGATTGCTCTAGCTGCACTTTCTGAATATCCGGAAGTCCTTCATGCGTCGACCAGTCCCCCACCCAAACGCCTGAAGTAAGCGGCTGACTAGGGTTTTGGCTTCTGGCCCAGGCAAAGGCTTTTTCGAGCAAAGGCAGCACAAGTTTCTCCTTCTCCGGATGATCTACTTCGCGGTAAGAAGGGCCGGTATCATTGTCTGGCTCATTCCAAATGTCCCAACCAAGAATACGCTCATCATCAGCAAACCTGTTAATCACGCCTTTGACATAGTTTTCCAATCGGGGATACTGCGTTTCATCTTCCAAGGCATGGTACCCCGGACTTTGCACCCAGCCGGAATTGTGTACGTGGGGCTTGGGGTCCCTTTGAGTGCCTGTTTGAGGAAATGGATCCCAGCAGGAGTCGAAAATGACAAAAAGCGGTTTGATATCATTTGCTGCACTCATTTCCAGAAATGTGTCCATACGATCCAACAGACCAGTAGAATCCTGTTCCCAAAGCAGGTCATGTAGATAAACACGCATGGTATTCATGCCCATGCCCCTGGCCCAGCCGAGTTCCTCCCGGATAGTTGCCGTGTCAAAATCAGCTTCCTGCCACATTTCCAACTGGTTAATGGCAGTTCTTGGATTGTAATTGCTCCCGATTAGCCAACCCTGCTCCGCATACCAATCATTAGCTTTGTCAGCCGGCCATAGTTCAGCAGTATCATTTTCATTGGCCGTTGGGTTACTTTCAGTATTGTTATCTGTCTGCTCTGCCGATGTACAAAACTGACATACCAAAGCCAGGGCGATAGTCATCAAATTGATATTAATTCTTTTCATTGCATATTTTTTCATATGATATACTCTTCGCACTCCTTGTAGGGAAATACAAATTTTATTACTATTTTTTATCTGATCTGAATCTAAGTCTTACTTGCTGTCTTTCTTACTGGTGAATTCTCCCTGGAAAGCATCGTATAATTCCTGATGCAAAGCTTTTAGTTTTTCTTCGGAGAACTTGATGACTTTCCGATCGTAGGTCATGAGCCCATTGGTTTCTACCTCCACATCGGTAGTTTGGGTATAGATAGCAGCTGAAAGGCCTTTGGGAATCATCGGCTTAATTCGATTAATAAATTCCTTATATTTTTCGAACAGTTCCTCTTCATTTTCAAAACTTTGATAACCCCAATTGTCTTTTTCCTGCCAGGTATGGCCTTCTACAGGCAGGCCAAGTCCACCATATTCACCAAGTGCCAGGATGCGCTCTTTCCCAAACAGTTCTGCTCTGGGCATTGCCGGGGCAGGGTAGTTATGGATATCGAGGATATGCCCAGTAGGAAAAAAATTACCTCCACTTGCACTGTTCACCAGTCTGGAAGGATCCCTTTCCATGGTCCATTCAGTGATTTCCACTGTTTTGAATTGTCCCCAGGCTTCGTTGAATGGCACCCAAACTACTATGCTGGGGAAATTGTGAAAATCATCCATTATCGCGGCCCACTCCTTTCGAAAGATAGCTTCGGAGGCTTCTGAGCGCTCCATGTCCTGCGCTAAGCCATCGATGCCCGGATGCTGTCCCCAGCGGGTGCCCTGGTCGCCATTTGGCATGTCCTGCCAAACCAACATTCCTAGCTTATCACAATGGTGATACCAGCGGGCCGGCTCAACTTTCACATGCTTTCTTATCATGTTAAAGCCCATTTCCATAGTTTTTTCGATATCGAATAGCAATGCTCCCTCGGTCGGCGCCGTATAAAGGCCATCGGGCCACCAACCCTGGTCTAAAGGGCCGAATTGAAAGAGGAATTTATTATTAAGCATCATGCGCTGCACGCCGTTTTCATCGGGCATCATACTAATTTTTCGCATAGCAAAATAGCTGTCCACTGCATCAATAACTTTCCCTTTTCTGATAATGGCCAGCTTCAGATCATACAAAGCAGGATTGTCCGGCGACCAAAGTATGGGATCTTTCAGGGTTAATTCCTGGGTGGCTGTTGCGGCATTGGTGGATTCGGTTAGTTGCTTGCCATCTTTGCTGACGGTAATTCTCACCTCATCCCCCTGCTGAAGGGCTTCGGCATTGACAGCAACTGAAAGTTTATTATTATCAATATCCGGCGTATGTCTGCTGGAAATGATATGCGTTTCCGGCACAGGCTCCAGCCAAACTGTTTGCCAGATCCCGGTCACTGGCGTATACCAAATACCTTCCGGTCTTTTTACCTGCTTGCCTCTTGGCTGAGGCCCCTCATCTGAGGGATCCCAAACTTTCACTTTTATTGTCTGTTTGCTCCCTTTATTCAGGTACTGAGAAATGTCAAAAGCGAAGGGGTCATATCCGCCTTCGTGTACGCCAACTTCCTGATCGTTAACAAACACAGTGGCTTGCCAGTCAACGGCACCAAAGTGTAGCAAAAGCTTATTTCGCCGCATTTTCGAAGGAATGCTAATTTCCTGCTGGTACCATAAAACACTGTCTTTACCCACGGTTTTACCTACGCCCGACAAAGCAGATTCCACGGCAAAGGGCACTAGGATTTTGCCATGAAATGCAGTAGGAGACTCCGCTTCTGCAGGCAAAATGGTATAATCCCAAAGACCGTTCAAGTTTTGCCATTCTTCCCTGACCATTTGTGGACGAGGATATTCCGGCAATGGTTGAGCAGGATCAACCTTTTCTGCCCAGGTAGAGGCAATGCTGCCTTCGACCATTTGCCAGTTATTATTTTGAGAGAAAGCCATGGGTAGCTGACATAACATCAGCAACAGGCATCCATAGATTTTTTGCATTTTTGTATTCATTTCAATTATAATTAATGCTAAAAAATTAATTCCGGCAACACTAAATTGCTACTGTCTTTTAGGGCTGCATTAAAAATTCAAAATTATGATGGTCCATTCTCAAAGCCTTTTCCTTTATTGATAATGGAATGATAGCTGTTTTTCGTGGCGCCACTGCTCCTACGTTGTTATGGGTATGGAAAACGTATTGCATCTTTCCTGATTCGTCTAGAAAAAGGTCTCCATGACCGGGACCGGGGTGATTGATATCGGGTTGGCTTAAAATAGGGTTTCCTTCGTACCGCTTCCATGGGCCAAGTGGACTATTGCTTGTAGCAAAACCAACAGCATAGTCAGGATTTCTGAAGTCATTGGCGGAATAAAGAAAGTAATAGACACCATCCTCTTTAAATACACTTGGTCCTTCAACTACTGGCCAGTCTACCTCCTGCGTATTTTCCCAATCATCTTCGGCTGCAATGCATTCTTTTAATGTTTCCTCTTTGATCGCGGATAAGTCCGCTTCCATTTCAGCAACAAACAGTCTGTTACCCTCGGTAAGTCTGACATGGTAGAGGTAGATTTTCCCGTCATCATCAAAAAAAACGAATGGGTCAATCTGCTTTACCGCAGCCTCAAGTGCAATAGCTTCCTGCTGTCTGAATGGACCTAGAGGATGAGAAGCCGCAGCAATGGCAATGTTCTCATTGGCAGTATAAGCCATATAAAACCGACCATCGTACTGAAATACCTGCGGTGCCCAAAAGCCCCTGTCACCAAAGGCATCACCTTTGCTTAGTGCATAACCATTGGCATTTCCTGCAGGTCCCTCCCAGGACAATTTGTCCCGGGAGGTATACACCTCAAAACCCTGATTGGCATCTGTTCCACTCGTCCCATATAAATAATAAATTCCCTCATGGTAAAAAATTGCAGGATCTGCCAGCAGTATAGAAGCCCCTTCCGTTTTTTCCATAGCATCTTCATTCTCCGCTTCCTGCTGTGCACAGGCTGGCAATGTCACATACAGTACAGGCATTAAAAGAAATAACATTATCTGACGTAAAGTGGCCATTGATGGCTTATCAACTGACATATCTTAGATTAATAACCAGGATTCTGATCGAGATTAGGGTTATTTTCCACTTCTGTTTGAGGAATTGGCAGACGTCTGCTTCTGTCGATTACGAAATTGTTAAAGTCGGGATCGCGTGCTGCGACGGCATCTATACCCTGCTGGGTTTCCAGGTCTTCCCATCTTTTCAGGTCCGGCCATCTGACACTTTCACTGAAAAGCTCGAGGCTTCTTTCTATCTTTAGGCGCTCAAGAAACATGGCAGGGTCGCTACCGATTTCAGGATAAGCTTCGGCTAATGGTCGCATATTAGCGCGTGTCCGTACCTGGTCTACATATTGGTAGGCTGTGGCTGTTTGCCCTTGCGCGTTGAGCACTTCGGCATACATGAGGAGAATATCTGCAAAGCGCACCAGTCTGAAGTTATTTTCGGCAAAATAGTCTTCATTTTCTCTGAAGTAATCGCGGGCATATTTCCTGAAATACACTTTCTCTCCCCAGTCCCATGCTCTTCCATAGACATTATCCCCAAAGTCTTCCTGCAAATCAGGATAAAACAAAGTGTAACGAAGACGTAGATCCAACTCACCATCAACAGTCAATTCCTTTTTGAACTCTTCAAGAATCCATGGCCGGGCTTCTCCATCTGCCCAGCCGATGCCATTGGGAGCAAAAAACTGAGGCCTATTGGTGCTCATGGTAGCGTTTGGCCCTTCTCCATCGCCTCCTTTATTGACGTCTGAAAATTGAATTTCAAAGACAGACTCAATATTGTTTTCATTGTAGTGCGTGAAATTGTCTTGAAAATCAGACACCAGATTGTACATCCCGGCTCCTTCGCCAACGAAAAAGTAATCCAGGGCTGTTTTTGCCTCATCCCATTTGCGTTGTTGCATGTAGGTCCTGGCCAGATAAGCCTGTACTGCTCCTTTGGTTGGCCTACCGATATTCGCAGCATCCCAGGATACTGGCAGATTGGGCAGTGCTTCCGTTAAGTCCTGCTCAATTTGTAGCCATAAAGCCGCGAGGTTAGTTTGCTCTGGCAAGTCTTCGGGTGTGGAAGGTGTTAAAACGATGGGAATGTTTTCCCAAAGGATGGCTGCATAGTAATAATGCAAGGCACGTAAAAACTTAGCCTGCGCCAAAATCTGCTCTTTCTCTGTTTCATTAGCAAAATCAATTTCAGGCACAAAGGCTAAAACCTGATTGCAGCGCCAGATAGCTTTATAAGTATCGCGCCAGGTTTGCACATTGCCTTCCCAGAAGTTGTAGTTGATGTATTGAAAGCGCGTCCAGTCTCCCAGCTCCAGCCATGGGCTGCTACTAAAGCCTTCGTCCGAGGTGAGGTCCATTCTGAAATACATCCATCTAGACCATAGTCCTGGCTTATAGAACATCGCATAAATAGCATTTACGCCGAGTCGTGCATCGTCTTCAGACTCCCAAAATTCGTCTGCAGTAAGCGTATTTGGATTAGGAACCTCCAGCAGTTCGTTCTGGCAGGAAAAAATATTAAATGCCAGCAAAACGAAAAGTATCTTGTATAATTTTTTCATAGTCATTTAAAGATTAAAAGCCCAACTGCAAGCCTAGTGTGTACATTCTCAAATTAGGAAATGCAAAATTATCAAAGCCTCTTTCATAAATATTGGTATTGACAAACTCCGGATCGAGTCCCTGGTATTTTGTAAATGTGAGCAGGTTTTGACCTGAAATCGTAAGCTGCGCAGTCGAAAAGCCAATGCGATTGATTATCACCGGCGGTATGGAGTAGCCAAGACTAATCAACTTTAGCCTCATAAAACTGCCGTCTTCCAGCCACCTGTCGGTATCACCCCTGGAGTTTAATGTGGTGGCGGCAATTACGCGAGGGAAGTCGGTATTAGGATTCTCTGGTGTCCAGGGCTGCACACCGGTTCTGTAATTACTGTTGTCATCAAAACGATCCACAAGGCTTCGATAACCATTGTATACGGTGGCACCGAAGGAGCCAAACCATTGCATATTAAAGTCAAAACCTTTGTACTGCACACCCATATTCAAACCAAGCTCATAGTCAGCCCAGGGACTTCCTATGACTACCTTGTCTTCGTTGGATATTTGGCCATCATCATTATGATCTATAAAACGGATGTCGCCAGGTTGTGCATTAGGTTGTATAACCTGTCCTGCAGAGTTGGTATGGCTATTAATCTCTTCCATGTTCTGGAATAGACCATCTGTTTCAAGCAAAAACCACATACCTATCGGCTGGCCAACTTCGGTGACCGTATTGCCTACATAGATGTCATTTCTGCCAAAGCCCAGGGAGGTTACCTCATTATTAAGGGTTGTGACGTTGGCAGTAACGTAGTAGTTGAGATCTCCTCGATTATCGCGGTAGGTTGCACTGAACTCAAAGCCACGATTGCGAAGCGATGCTGCGTTGGCAAATGGATCCTGACCATCCTGGCCAGTGGTGCGGGGAATAGGCATTCTAGTGAGCACATCATCCGTTTCTGAGATATAATATTCTGCTGTTAAAATGAATTTATCATCCAGGAAACCTGCATCCACTCCGTAATTTTGCTGTGTCAATATTTCCCAGCCCAGGTTTTCATTGGCAAGACTTACTTGTGTGGCTCCGGGAATTATCCTTTCTTCACCAGCTCCCCCCATCGCAATTGTGGGAAAAATATTAATAAGTCGTAAATGGTCCCAATAGCCAATATTACTACTTCCAAGCTTACCATAACTTGCCCTTACTTTAAGGTCGCTTATCCAGGGCACATTAAAGAAATTCTCTTGACTTAGCCGCCATGCACCGGAAACTGAAGGAAATGTACCCCAACGTTGGTCGCCTCCAAGTCGTGAGGTGCCATCACGGCGAAATACAGCATTGAATAAATATTTGTCATCAAAGCTGTATTCCAGCCTTCCTAGATAAGACAGTAACACGGCTTCTTCTTCATAACCGCCCAGCTGAGGCTCATCGCCCTGATCCAAAACGCGATAATATTGCCCTAGCGCGTTACTTGGAATATTCCGCTTGGTACCCCATATCTGTGCATAGTTAATATGCTGATAGGTTTGGCCAGCAAGCGCTTTTACCACATGCTTCCCAAAGGTTTTATCAAATGCAAGTGTATTCTCCACCAGGGCATCTGTATAGCTCGCCCTGTTTTCATTAAGTATGGCAGGATCATAAGGCTGGTTTTGCGTCCAATTGCCTTCTTTTCTCAGGAACGAAAAATGATCGCTGCTGGCGTCTATGCCAAGGTTAAGCCGATAAGTTAAGGAGGGCAAAAGTTGAAGCTCTGACCAAATATTACCTCTTATGCGAATGTTCTCATTCTGTCGGTCTTCCAAATCGGCAATGGCCACCGGATTGGAGCCAAAGGTACTGCCCCTGCCCGGACTGCCGTAACCGTAGCCGCCAGGGTTGTTTTCATCGAAAACCGGAATAGTCGGAAGCAAACGTGTCACATCTGCGATAGGATTGCCGGCCATTTCATCGGAATGCGAACGGGTGATTGCCAGGTTTTCGCCAATGCTGAATATGCCTTTAGAGCCTTGGGTATTCACCCTCAGGCTAAGTCGGTCGAAACCTGTACCTACGACAGCTCCTTTATTCCCAAAATAATTGCCGGAGACAAGATAGCTACCATTGTCGCTGCCTCCGGAAAAGGTGACATTCATATCATGCATTTCACCGGTACGAAAGGCGGCATCCTGCCAGTCAGTAGCTACAGTTTCGTCCAGATTTTGCCTCGGTGCACCTGCATTGTCATAGGCCATATTATTGAGCCTTATAAATTCTTCCGAGCCGGCAAGATCATACCTTGGCATGTTTTGAATACTGCTTCTTGCAGATACTTCCACTGCCATTGGCCCTTTTTTCCCTCTTTTGGTGGTGATGATGATCACGCCGTTAGCAGCTCTGGAACCATAAATTGCTGCGGCTGATGCATCTTTTAATATTTGAATTGATTCAATATCATTCGGATTAAAATCGCGGTTGCCTGTTGTGATCATTCCATCAATAACGTAGAGCGGGTTTGCATTGGTAAAGTTGTTCAGACCACGAATCTGTACCCTGGCCTCAGAACCTGGCTGTCCGCCACCGCGCACATTCACGCCGGAAGTAAGTCCTTGTAAAGCTTCCCCCACGGTGGTCGCCTGTCGCTGCTTAAGTTCCTTGGACTCAATGACAGAAACAGCACCTGTAAGGTCTCTTTTTTGTTGAGTGCCATAACCTACCACTACCACTTCCTGTAGGGACTGTATGTCTTCCTCAAGCTGAACATCGATGACATTCTGACCCGCGATGGAGACCTCTCGCGTATCGTAACCCACAAATGAAAAAACCAAGATACCATTTTCCTGACCATCGGGCACTTCTATGGTATACTCTCCATCGATGTTGGTAATGGTGCCAGTATTGGTGCCTTTCAGCAATACACTAACGCCCGGGATACCATCATTCTGTTCATCAGTCACAGTTCCACTAATAGTAATGGCATACATTGCAGTATTTTCATCAGGCTGAACACTTGCAATATTGGTTGATACGATATCGGGCGGATCCTTCTCATCTATGCTTGCCATTGCATTGAAAGAAAGGCATAATACGATAAGCAGCCATGGGCGCTTTATAGTATAATAGGTAATACATCTTTTCATATAAAATTGGTTAGGCCATAAGAACATTTACATTTTAAAACGTCGCCACAATGCCAAACAAACGATTGCGGAAACGATTGCTTTCTCATCAAACATAGCCATATAAAAAATTGAGGGACACGCGTTTCATATCAATATTTATGCATATCGTCTCAATATGTACCTCCAGTGTGGATGGAATAGAATTATGATACATATTGCTCATCTTCGAGACATTATGATCAGAAATGAGTATATTAGAATTAAACATTTGGCCCACTTTGAACTTTCAATACCTCATATTCTCCATAGCCACTTTGCTTCTTAGTGGCTCCATTAACGGGCAAAGTCATTACTTCCGGCACTACCAGGTGGAGCAGGGTCTGTCACATAATTCCGTCACGGCAAGTTTTCAGGATGATGAGGGCTTTTTATGGTTCGGCACAAAAGACGGGCTTAACAGGTTCGATGGGTATACTTTTAAACTTTACAGAAATGAGGAAGTCAATGCTGGCAGCATTGGCAGTAATTTTATACTCTCATTGCATGAAACGACACAGGGACTTTGGGTAGGCACCGATGCCGGATTGTACTTATTCGATAAAAAAAGGGAGCAGTTCAGCCTTATTCCACAAACCCATGATAGCTATGTAAGGGACATTGGCAGCGACCTGCAGGGGAATTTATGGTTCATTGGTGGACATACATTATTTCAATATGCTGTCGTACAAGATAGTTTAGCATCATGTAGTGCTGCTAAACATATATTCGCAACTTCACTGTGTTTTTCCGACAATGGCACCTTATGGGTGGCTTCCCAGGATGGTTTTTTACATCGTTATCTGGAGGAAAAGCAAAGTTTTAATACCCATAATGTTTTCTCCCACTCCGAACCTACCTCCACCCGGTGGATCGAAAGGGTTTACAGTGTCGATAATAATACCATCCTCATAGGTAGCCAAAGCCAGGGGGTAAAGTTATTCAATGTTCAGTTTGAGGAGTATGAGGACCTGCTTGTCAGAGATAATTCTGGTGGTGCTGTTTATGTACGTGATTTTGCAAAAGTCACGGATACGGAGGTGTGGGTAGGCACAGAATCCGGCCTTTATATTATGGACTTATCGAAAGACAAGCCCACTATTAACCTGAAGAAAAACTATAATGATCCACATGCTTTGTCGGATAATGCTGTCTATACTTTACTGAAAGACTTTGAGGGTGGCCTATGGGCAGGAACTTATTTCGGTGGTTTAAATTATTACCCAAAGCAATATACTCCCTTTGAAAAATATTTCCCCAAGTCCGGAGAAAATGCCATCAGTGGCAATGCTGTTAGAGAAATATGCGAAGATAAGCATGGCAATCTCTGGATTGGCACTGAGGATGCCGGACTGAACAAGTATGATCCTGCGAGGGGCACATTCCAGAATTTTAAGCCCACTGGAAAACCTGGCAGCATTGCGCACTATAACATTCATGGTTTATTGGCCAGAGGAGAGGAATTGTGGATCGGCACTTTTCATCAGGGACTGGATGTAATGGATATCAATACCGGCAAGGTGATACGACACTATGAATCCGGACAACCCAACAGGTCTTTGAACAACAATTTTATTTTTGCAATGATGGAAAGTGCCGGTGGGAAAGTCATTATCGGTACCGCAGAAGGCATGTATCAGTATCAACCGGAAACGGATGATTTTGAACTGATAAATGCTTTTCCTCTCACCCTCCACTATACAGTAATACACGAAGATGCTCAAAAGACCCTATGGGCTGGTACCTATAGAGATGGAGTATATTATTATAACCCAGCAACCGGGGCAAGTGGCACTTACAAAAATATACCTGAGCAGGAAACCAGCCTAAGCAATAATGCGATCAATGGTATTTTTGAAGATAGTCAACAACATATTTGGTTTGCTACTGCTGACGGTCTTAACAAGTTACTTCCAGGCGAAAAAGCACTTAAAAGGTATGGCAGCAAAGATGGCATGCCCAGCAATTTCGTTTACAGAATGCTGGAAGATCAGGATAATAATTTGTGGATTAGCACTTCTAAAGGTTTGGCCCAAATGAACCCGGAGACAGAAGCAATAAAGGTGTACACCAAGGCTCATGGCCTGTTAAGCGACCAAATGAATTATAATTCTGCCTATCAGGATGCTGAAGGCAATATGTACTTTGGCACTGTGAAAGGGTTAATTAGCTTCAATCCTAAAAAGTTTGTTCAAAATAATTTTGTAGCGCCGGTATACATCACAGGCATGCAGGTCCAAAACAGGGAGCTCAGTGTTGGAAAAGATAGTTCTCCACTTTTGGAGTCCATCACTTTTACTGATGAAATAGTGCTTCAGCATGATCAGACTTCGCTCAGCTTCGACTTTGCCGCATTAAGCTATACTGCCCCGCAAATGACTGCCTATGCATATATGCTGGAAGGCCTGGACAAATCATGGACTTATCTAAAAACGAATAGAAAGGTGTTTTTTACCGATTTACCCCCAGGTTCATATACTTTTCATGTTAAAGCTTCTAATAGCACTGGAGTGTTGCACGAACAAGAGGCTCGGTTAGCGATTACTATTCTCCCGCCATTTTGGGCGACCAGCTGGGCCTATTTACTGTACAGTCTAAGTTTTATAGGTATTATAGTCTATATTATTTATGCCTATCACAAAGCCATTGAAATAAAAAATCGGCGCAAAATGAATTTGCTCGAAAATGAAAAAGAGAAAGAATTATATCATAGTAAGATAGAGTTTTTCACCAATATAGCCCATGAAATACGGACACCGCTTACCCTAATTAAGGGACCGCTAGAGGAAGTTATTCGCACCACGCAAGATTCCTTCCATATCAAAGAGCACCTTCATATCATGGAAAGAAATACCAGTCGGCTGTTGGAGCTTACTAATCAGCTATTGGATTTTCGTAAAACGGAAAATAAAGGATTTAGCCTGAGCTTTACAAAAACAGATATCTATGAGCTACTGCGATCTACTTACTTGCGCTTTAAACCAAGTGCCGCACAAAAATCATTGATTTTTCAGTTTAATAAACCAGCAACAGTGCAATATGCTTATGTTGACAGGGAGGCCTTAACCAAAATTTTCAGCAACCTCCTCAATAATGCCTTAAAATATGCTAAAAAAAGCGTAATCATCACACTGCTTCCTGCTAATGAGGATGCCACTTTTTTTTCTCTCCTTATAAAAAACGACGGTGTAGTAATTCCGAGTGAGGTACGTGAAAAAATATTTACTCCTTTTTTCAGGATTGAAGAGACCGCTCATAAACCCGGTACCGGCATAGGACTGCCACTATCCCGTTCGCTGGCAGAG
>JBGSXH010000253.1:0-9573 GCA_041751515.1 Cyclobacteriaceae bacterium
CCGCTTTCGGCAAGTAAAGTATTGTTAAGACTGTTAGTCTCAATATCTCAATCGTATTCTCAATAATCTAAGCGCCAGAAATCCTTTTGTCTTCTAACTGCTTTTCAACTGTTTGGCGAATTGCGGATGCAAAGGTAAGAAAGTTTGTGACCAAAAACAAAATAAAAAGTGAAAATAATTTCTGCTCTTTCTCAAGTTTTTGTCTCCCTGATACTTAATCTCTATCTCTTCCTTCGGCCTGTCAAACTTCTCATCAGCGCGTTTGCTGATGGGTTTGCAAAGGTAGGAAAACTTCAACCAACTACAAGGTTTTAATTTTGTTTTTTTGACTCGTCTTGTTTTAAAGACTTACCCGTTTGCTCGCTTTTCAATCTTTCCCTAAAGCCGTTTGCTTATCGGGTTTGCAAAGGTAGAAATCTTTTCCTTACCCGCAATGCTTGCTATGAAAATATCTTGGTTTTATTCCTGGAGTGGCAGTAAAATGCGCTGCCTCAGCCTCTTACATTAATGACGCAGGCCTTGGGTATTGGCCATGCTCCAAAAGGCTCGAGTGTTTCATTACGCAAAGGCGGTTTGAAAGGTTGTGGGTTACTAGCAAATATTTTATTGAGTGCAAGTTGGTTCCTTGCGTGGAAGATGTCAGGGATACGCCCCTAGGGAAGGTGATCGTCAGGTGGCTACGAAGATTGCAGGGCTACGCCCCTTTTGATGCTAGCAATTTAGTGTCGAATACACCAGGATCTCATGCTTTGGGTTTGAGCCGAGCGGCATGGTCAGCCAAAAACGATGAGGGAATAATAAATACGAGAAGATTCATATTCTTAAATGATTTGCCCTCTCCATCAACAAAATATCCCATATTATCAATCAGGGGCGCTAGCCCTGGCATCTTCGTAGTAAATATAATGCTTATGCTTATATTTTAGAAGGGGCAGCGCCCTGACATCTTTAAACCGATTAGGTTTTTTGACACCGAGAAATTTTAATCAACATCCTGCATGGGAGATGTCAGGTGGTGATGATTGTTATTATTTTCTGCGAAGATTGCAGGGCTACGCCCCTAGGCGGGTGGAATTCGTTTCTACAATGCCCAACCCTAGCCCAGGGTTGAAACCCTGGGCTAGGGTTGGGTGGCCAGCTCAGGGTCGGTACTTTTTTTTCTGCCTGCGTTTCTTGCTTTGATGGTTTTTGGCAACTCCTCCCATACTACCACCTGCGTGAGCGATTGCAGTGGAAAGCCCGCAGCACGGCTGACAGGATTTCTTTACCGCCAACCGCTCAATTGGTCTACTGCTGTTACTGCAAACGCAT
Organism: Cyclobacteriaceae bacterium; assembly: GCA_041751515.1. GTDB lineage: Bacteria > Bacteroidota > Bacteroidia > Cytophagales > Cyclobacteriaceae > JBGSXH01. The sequence continues at coordinate 1,312 of JBGSXH010000253.1, forward strand.
GAGTCTCCCCCGGGCGAGGACTTGCAACGGAAAGCGCGACCTGAAGCGAAGCGGAAGGGCACGCCCTTATCAATTTTATCCAGCATCTCTCTTTTAATATATATACCACACTTGCGCTTTACTGCTCCCGCAGGTGATTTCGACCTTTCTCTTAGCTATGCAACAATTATATGTTTTGGTCAATTCAATGAACCAGAATTAAAACCGTGCGTTCAAACCCAGCATGACGGTTCTTGGTCTTGGGTAAGCGGTATAGTCTATGCCCAGCGAGGGGGTGCCGTTCATGGGTTTACTAACATGCACCTCCGGGTCCTGGCCGGAATAATCGGTAAGTAGCCAAAGATTCTGACCGCTCAGGTGCAGCCTTAATGCTTTGATCTTGCTATTGTCCAGCTTAAAATTGTAGGCTAACTCCAGGTTTTGCAGCCTGAGGAAATCGCCACGCTCCAGGAAGAGCGTGGAACTTTCGGGTGCATTGTTGGCGGATTCATTATTCTCCAGCGTATTTGCAGGCACATTTCGGCCGTTACGCAGATTGCCTAGGCCAAAGAACGCATTGGCAGTATTGTTATAAATATAATGTCCTGTTTGTGCGTACATCCAGGCGGAAAGCTCCCAGGCCTTGTGCGAAAGCATGCTGGAGAAGCCAAAATTATAGCGGGGCAAAGCAGATTTACCTTCCTGCAATGCAGGTGTAAAATGGTCGTAGACTGCCATCCCGTCGGCATCATAGTCGATAAACTCTCGTAAAAAGTAACTGTATAAGGGCTGGCCTTCGACCATGCGTTGAGCATAGGCACCCGTCAGACCCTGGCCATGAAGTACTCCTGTTTCGATAATACCATCAAATTGCTGTAGTTCATTCTGGTTATAAGCCATGTTGAAGCCAAAAGACAGCTGTGTCTGACTGCTTTTAACAGCAATGTAGTGCAGATGCAATTCTACGCCCTGGTTCAAAATCACGGCATCCGAATTGCTGAGTTGGAACGGCTGGTTGCTCGGCTGGGGCGCAGGAAGCATTAGTAGCAAGTCGGTGGTTTGCCGACGATACACATCCAGGCCTCCCTGCAGTCTGCCTTTGGCTATGCTGTAGTCGATACCAAAGTTAATTTCGCTGGTCCTTTCCCATCGCAGGTTATCATTATTGTTATTTATAGACATTGGCGCCGGTATATTGATAAAGCCATCATTATTGATGCTGATGGGCTCATATTGCGTTGACATTGTGCTCGCATTATGCGAAAGCGGCTGATTACCCACGCTACCCCAGGCACCACGCAGGCTCAGCCGATCGATGACTTCCGGCATAAAATCCAGATTACTGAGCTGATAAGCCAACCCTGCTGAAGGGAAAAAGCCATAGGGGTAGCTAGCGCCAAACCTGCTGGCGGCGTCCAGCCTAAAACTGGTATTTACTGTGAAATTATGAAAATCTGCATATTGCAGCCTGCCAAAGACCGAGCGCAAATCTTCGCTTTCTCCATAAACACTTTCTGTCACCGAGCGTCCCGGCACTTCCGGAGCAGTGGTAAACGGCACAGTTTGCACGGGACTCAGCCTATTGATAAAGAAGCCGTTTTGATGGAAGCCCATCTGCGCATAACTTCTGGAAATGCTATTCCGCAAAATACCCGCCGACTGATCGAGGTCAGCTGACATGGCTGATAAATCTGAGGTGCCAAAGCCCCAGCCCTGCACCAGACTGCCTTCCCGCTCAAACTGTTGATAGCCATATCCTGCGATGGCACGTAACTGGCCAATGCCTACTGCTTTGTCATATGCAAGCCAGGCATCGAAAAGCCTGGAATTTGTCGTAAGCGTATGTTGGTAAGCCCTGCCGTTGGCAAAAACACCATTGACAAAGAACAACTCTGGTGAATATGCTGCTTGCCGGCTGGAGAAAACGCGGTTTGCACCCCAGCGGGTATGCAAGTGAAGCTCATCTGCCAGGGCATAGTCCAGCGAAAGATTCAGTAAATTGCTATTGGTACGGGTATTATCGGCCGTATATTCCAGCAAAGACAAAGGATTTGCTAAAGGATTGCTTTCCTGAAAAGTCGGATCTGCCGGCCAGGTCGGGTTGGCCATATAGGCACCGCTCAGCAAGTCGCCAGTAAAACCTGCATTATTAGTAATGGGAGAGGCCTCGTCGTTAATCCGGGAGAAGAGATAGTCTGCGTTGAGCTTTAACCTGTCTGCCAGCAAATGCTGCTGCAAATTAAGCTTGCCAGATATACGTTCAAAACCGGAATTTTTAATAATGCCTTGCTGATTGTCATAGCCCAATGAAGCATTATACGTACCAGTGGCATGTTGATGTCCATAACTCAAATATTGCTGCTGCACCACCGCATTCCGGGAAATTGCATGCTGCCAGTCGGTATCTGCTCCTGCATTGAGAAAGTCTGAGGAACCGCTCAACAGACTTTGATTCCTTAAAAATTCCCTTGCATTTAATAGCGGATAAGGATTATGGAAACTTGCAACACCGGCAGCACTGGAAAAGTCAAACTGCTGTCGCTTTCCACTACCGTTTTTGGTGCTGATTAGCAAGACACCATTCGCAGCTCTGGCGCCATATATGGCAGCTGATGCAGCATCTTTTAGCACAGTGATTGTCTCAATATCGTCCGGATTGAGGAAATTCAGCCCATTCCTGCCCGGCGCAGTGCCATGTCCCAGACTGATGGCTTCCGGATACGGCGAATAATCAGTCAGTGGAAAGCCATCTACTACCACCAATGGCGCATTGCCATTGACGGAGGAAAGTCCTCGAATGAATGCATGGATATTTGCCCCCGGCTCACCGCTATTGGCCTGCACCTGTACTCCTGCCAACCTTCCCTGCAACAGTTGCTCAGGAGCAGAAAGCATCCCTTCGTTAAAACCGGATGCTGGCAAATCCCCAACAGCGCCGGTAACATGGGACTTTTCAGCACTACCATAGCCGATGGGTATCAGTTCCGATATCACCATGACAATGTTCATGGTATCATGAATTACCTCAACACGATGCGTTTGATAACCAGAAAACGAAAAAACCAGCGGCGCCCCAAAAGGTACTGTAATGGAATATCGCCCCAGACTATCACTGACCGTAGACGCATTATTTTCCGGTGCGGCGACCAGCACATTAGGCAACGGTCGCCTGTCCGGCAAACTCCTGACTTTCCCGTAAACTGTCAATGCCTGTCCGAAAGCAGTTTGACAGGACAGCCAAACTATAAAAAGCAGGCCCAAACATTTTTTCATGACGATAATTTTAAGCAATAATGCCAATTATTACTTAAATAATCGCAATTGATGTAATATATATACTAAAGTTCCTATAGTCAATTGACAGAAGATATGCAGGGCAGCCCCAAGCACCCTGACAGCTGCGCCAAGGTGGCTCGGACCGGGCTCTCGCCACTCGCCAGGCCTTTCCCCCACAGGCGCTTCCGGGCTCAAACAATTGGCTCCATCCCTGCTGCAACTGTTCAAGCTTCTCTTTAGCCCAAAAAAACATTATTGCGGCGTATAACTGTCCGTGAGTAAAGTAATCATTTGCTCATTTCCTTGAAGCTTGGCATGATCCAAGGGCGTATTGCCTCTGGAGTCGACTACACCTGCATCAGCACCTTTTTCCAAAAGCATTCTGGCGATCCCGGTATGGTTAAAGGTGGCGGCAAAAGTAAGGGCAGTAGCTTCATTCAAATTGCGCTTCTCTGGATCAGCACCAAACTCTAAAAGCAAAGATGCCAGATGTTCGTACCCTTTAAAACATATACCCATTAGCGCGGTATTGCCGGAAGCATCCTGCGCATCGACCTCAGCACCATTTTCCAGTAAATGCCTGGCAATTTCCGGCTGGTTATTATATACCGCCAAAACCAGCGGCGTGAATCCTTTATTATCTTTCGCATGCACATGAGATGTATCCTGCGCCAGTAATTCTTTCACTCTTAAAAGGTCACCATTTCTACTGGCATCAAATATATCGGCATTGTCCTGTGCCTGGGAATGTCCTGCATTCGTCATCATAATTATCAAAATTAAAAAACTAAAAATTTTCATTAATATCTTTTATCATAGGAGCGAAAAGGCTGCCGGTATTTTCAGATAAAGACTATCTAGGCAATACCGGCTGATCAACCTTAAAGTTTCATTATATAATCGCAGGGAATTTAAAATATCCCGATACAACTTAACATCTATCCTCGAAAGTCATTCATACTGAGTCCAAGCGCTTCGACCAGGCGCATGCCGAAATCTCGGTCAGCGCGGTAAAAATGGACAATCATCTTCTTTTTGATGTCTTCTACCGTTACCTTAGAAAGGTCAGCAGCGAGATTCTTGATCAGGTTATTCTGCGCTTCTTTGGAAAGACTTCGGAATAAATCACCAGCCTGTCCATAGTCATTGGTCTTGTCTATTTTTTGCTGCATGGATACAGCATCTTCATATTGCTGCTGGCTATGCTTATACGCTTCATTGTCTTTCACATCCACTCTACTACTTGGTTGGTAATTGACATCTGCATGCGGCACCTCCTTATTTCTGGCGCTTGCCTGTCCGTTGGAATTGTAATTGACCACTTTCAGTTTAGGCTTGTTCACCTCAATTTGCTTGTTATTCGCGCCCAGCCTGTGGTTGTGTGTATCAAAATAAGAGAACAAACGACCCTGCAAAAGCCTGTCTTCTGAAGGCTCGACACCGGGGATCAATGACCCGGGAGAAAAAGCGATGGACTCCACCTCTTCAAAGAAATTGACCGGGTTTTCATTCAGCGTCATTGTCCCTATCTTTTCTTTAGGAATAAGGTCCTCCGGCCAGTCTTTGGTAGCATCTAGCGGCCAGAAGTCGAAGTCGTTCAGATTTTCCGGCTTTATCATCTGCACATAAAGGTCCCATTTCGGAAACTGCTCCGCAGCGATGTCATTGCGCAGGCTCATGGTGGCATGCTGCCAGTCTTTTCCCTGCTGTGCTGCAGCTTCCTCAATCGTAAGGTTTTTTTCTCCCTGTAAAGTTTTCCAGGAATATTTAATATAGACTACCTCACCTTCATTGTTCACCCATTTAAAGGCATGCACACTGCTACCATCCATGAACTGATAGCCTTCCGGAATGCCCCGATCGGTATATAAATGGGTGAGCATATGAGTAGCCTCCGGCTGATGAGCGAAAAAGTCGAAGAACCGGGTTGGATCCTGCTTATTGGTTTCCGGCGATGGTTTTAAGGAATGCACCATATCCGGAAACTTCATCGCATCTCTGATAAAAAAGACGGGCAGGTTATTGCCTACGATATCATAGTTACCCTGCTCGGTATAGAACTTTACGGCAAAGCCCCGTGGGTCTCGCGCAGTTTCAGGGGAACCATTGCCATGAATTACCGTGCTGAAACGAACCCGCAGATCGGTTCTCTTACCATTTTCCTGAAATAGTGCCGCCATGGTGTAGGCCGACATGTCTTTGGTACTCTCAAAATAACCTGCTGCGCCCGCGCCTCTGGCATGCACGACACGCTCCGGAATCCGCTCCCGGTCGAAAGCAGAAAGTTTTTCAATAAGATGTATGTCTTCCAGTAATACAGGGCCATACATATCCACCGTTTTGGAATTTTGATTGTCTCCCACCGGAGCACCGTTATTGGTGGTCATTTGCTGTGCATATCCTCCAAAACCTGACAGCAGCAGGCTCAAAATAATTGATATTCTCATCATTAATATAGTTGGGTTAAATTATGTACTTGAATGACGGGGTAGGTAAAAGGCGTTCCCCTTACGTTCTCCAATATTCAGAACATGAAGCGGGCCGCATGTTCAGGCCGCAAACATATGCGTTCTCTTTTCATAATGAAAATCGATTATTTTTATGATCTGATCGATTTATACTATATATATTCAATTGTTAATCGCCGTACTTGATAATGAAGAAGATTGGGTATATTCGGCATCATAAGTTCTTAACTTAATTTCTTTATCATCCGGAAATGGTTTTGCTTAGCAGCAGATTAATAGGGAATCGTGTGTAAATCACGAACTGTCGCGCAACTGTAAGTAACCCACCAGTTTTCATCAACAATGTCCACTGCCAAAAGCGGGAAGGACGATGAAAATGTTATAAGTCAGGAGACCTGCCTTTTCCACAATGACAATGCTTTCGCGATTTGAAGCTGAGGTCTGCATGGTGTTTTGCAATTTCTCCAAAGAAATGAATGGAGAAGTACACTCTTTCGCCATTGCCCTTACCAATTATAAAATCTTACGAAAGCCTTGTGAAGTTCAGCAAAGAACTTTTAACGAATCATTTATTCATTAAAAGTTGAAAGCAATGCTAACACACAATCTTGGCTACCCGCGTATTGGTAGCGACAGAGCGCTTAAAAAAGCCAGTGAACAATACTGGACAGACACAATTACGACGCACACCTTGCAGCAAACGGCCAGTGACATGTGCCGAGACAATTGGCATGTGCAGCAAGGTGTCGGACTGAACCTCATCCCATCCAACGATTTTTCTTTTTACGATCAGGCAACTTCACTCATTTCGTCCCCGAGTTGAAGAAAGACATTGAACGCGTCCTGGTGAATGCTGCCAGAGCATAGAGAGCAAGCGTATAATAGGAGCACAACAGCTACTCCTTCAAATGCGGCTCGCAAGCGCCGCCTTTTATCAATTCATTCATTTCCACTTTTAAAAACGAGCGATGACCATAGCCGAAAGAATCGAAAAATCAGAAACACGTATATTTAAAGCCGTATTTCCCAGTACCACCAACCACTACGACACCCTGTTCGGAGGCACTGCCATGCAACTCATGGACGAGGTGGCCTTCATCACCGCAACCCGGTTTAGCCGTCAGCGGATGGTAACGGTGAGCAGTGACCGCATCGACTTCACCAAGCCTATTCCTGCAGGCACCATTGTCGAGCTCATTGGCAAAGTCAGCCATCTGGGCAAAACCAGCCTGAAAGTCCGTGTGGATATTTTCATAGAGCAGATGTATGACCTCCACAGAGAAAAAGCAGTTTCAGGCGAATTTTCCTTTGTAGCAATAGATGAAAATAAAAAGCCGGAAAGATTGAGGCTGGAGGAGTAAAAAATGTAAATAGTGGATTACCCTATAGATTTGAAAACACTAAAAGATAAAACCTTTTCAATTATACATGTAGCTACAAATATTTTTGCATTAAAAATGACCTCCATTTTGAGTCATTTTTAATGCAAAAATTCTATTTCTTCAACTCTTTCAATTCCAACAACTTTGCTTAAAGACTTCATTATGAATCTCATACCCCAACAGTTATATACGTTTAGCAAAATTTTGTAATAACATACCATTTACACATACGTACTAAAATTCCAATAATACAAGAAAATCTAATTTTGCAATGTTATTTTTTTCAGCTATTTTAGTGCTGAATATAGTGCATTACTGGCGTAATGCCACTCAGTTCACTAACACACAGTTTTGTAGCATATTTCTAATAGGCATTAAGCATGTAATGTCTTAGGTAAATTATGCGCATTTTATAATAATATATCTTTACTTCACTAACAATGCTAAATATAACCTACGGACATCTTAAACGATATCACTATTCTGCATTGATACCAATTCTTCTGGTTATATCTGACTTTTGCATCATTCTTTTTCTGATTAGACAATTAGGTGTTCAGTATTTGGAAGATGCACAGCCCGAACGTTTTTTACTCTTGAGCGTCACGATTGCATTATGCTGGACGATTGCTTGCTTATTGACCGGCGCTTACCAGATCTCCTATCTTGGAATGATCAGGAAAATTGCTTTTCGTTCTGTCGTAGCAGGACTGGTTTTTTATGTGCTTACCTATATCATTATTTTGCAGCTTTCCGCAAGCTATATCCATCCAGCGGTTTTATTGGGCCTTTGCATCATGGCAATTGCCGCCATTACCTTTATTCGCATCTTGATGTTGAGACTTTATAGTGTCCTGCGGACTACATCAGTTAATAGAAAAAATGCCATCATCATAGGCAATACAGCGCGCGGGAAAGCCCTGAGCAGCTATTTTCTTACTAATGCTTCTCCTCCTCAAAAATATTTAGGTTACTTTGATGATCGTATTCCATCAGAAATTGAAGATATACCCTTCTATAAAGGACAACTAAATGATGTAAAAAATTTCTGTCTGAGAAATGATGTACATGAAATCTATTATGCTTTAGACACTGACAAATTGTTTTTGAAAGACCTTCTGCAATTTACGGATGACAACTTTGAGTTAATCGTCAGT
>JBGSXH010000254.1:0-3400 GCA_041751515.1 Cyclobacteriaceae bacterium
GCCTCGGTAAGTTGAGAGTCTAGTGCCTCAACTTCAAGATCCGTACAAGCACTAAAGGCTAGTAAAGATGAAACGAAGGCTCCCAAAATGTAATTATATTTTTTCATGTTATTTTAATTAAAATGTTGCGTTTAATCCTATTGTGATTGTTCTGGGTCTTGGAAACGCCGTATAGTCAATACCAAAAGAAGGTATGCCATCTATTGCTTTATTAGTATTTACTTCAGGGTCTAAACCTGTATAGTCTGTTAAGACAAACAAATTTTGTCCGCTTGCAAATAATCTCAGACTACTTACTAAATTAGAGTTTAAATTAGCAAACTGGTAGCCAATGTTAAGGTTTTGCAACCTTAGGAAATCGGCTCTCTCCAAAAATCTGGAAGATACTTCCGGGGCATTGGCTTGAGATTCCGGTGAGCCAAGTACATCTCTGGTTACATTTCTACCATTACCTAGAGACCCTTGAGTAAAGAAGGCGTTGGCAGTATTGTTATATACGTAATGTCCTAGCTGTCCGGTTAGGAAAGATGTAATATCCCATTGCTTATATCTGAAATTTGCCGAAAAACCTAAGTTTACGAGAGGAAGCGAACCCTTGTCTAAATAGTCAATATTATCTACACCACCGACATACTCTGCTTCTCCATCTGCGTCATAGCCAGTAAATTCGCGAAGATACCAAGCGTTTAAAGGCTGCCCTTCTTGAATTCTCTGTGCAAAAGCGCCGGTTAAGCCCTGACCGCTGATAGCACCAGTTTCAAGGATACCAGCAAAATTCTGTATTTCGTTATGGTTATAGGCAATATTAAAACCGAAGTCCAAACCAGTATTGTCGCGTTCAACGACAATATAATTGATGGCAAACTCGACACCGCGATTGATGACATCAGCATCCAGATTCCTCCAGCTAAATGGATTCGGTGCAGGCTGCGCAGAAACTACCTGAATCAATAAGTCTGTAGTGTTCTTGTAGTACACATCGAAGGAACCATTTAATCTTCCTCTGACAAAGGCAAAGTCAATTCCAGCATTATATTGGATAGTTTGCTCCCATCTTAAGTCTGGGTTGGCGAAGGCAACATCAGCAATACCTGGAGTATTAATATCTCCTGAAGGGGTGATACCGATACCACCGAATCTTTGTCTGCCCTGGTGAAGGTTATGAGGGATCTCCTGATTACCAGTAACACCATAACCAGCTCTTATTTTAAAATCATCGAACAGGTCTGGCATGAAATCTTCATCAGAAACTCTCCATGCGGCAGCTAGTGATGGGAAAATACCATATTTATTGTTGCCACCAAAACGCGTAGAGCCGTCTGCTCTTACTGTAGCTGTCAATAAATATTTGTCAAACATATTATAGTTTACCCGTCCAAAGAAAGATTGCAATTCATCACGTTCTCTGAACCTGTCTCCCGTAACTGTTTGCACGGGAACGCCAGGAGCATTCGCAATTGCAATAGGTTCATCTGGGTTGCCTAGGTCATTTACAAAAAGCCCTTCGCTGGAGTTGTAAAATTGCTGGTATGGCTGATCGCCAATGGCTCCCTGCAGTAATTCGGAAGAGGCTGATAAATCATCTACCATTTGCGCCATATTGGTGGTGCCAAATCCAAATCCGTTTACATTAAGACCACTTCTGTTGAATTGCTGATATGAATAACCTGCGATGACAGACAGATTAGAATTTTCATATTCTTTTGAATAGTCGAAAAATGCTTCTAGAAGCCTGTTATCGTTATCGTTTTCTCCAACGAAACCTCTACCATTTCCTTCAATACCACCACTTAAGCGTAGCTCAGCAGAGTTAACCTGTCCCCTTACCGAGGTAGAGTTATCAAAGCCAGTATTTACAGTAAATTTCAAGTTCTCTACTATGTTGTAATCTAAAGACAAATTAATGAGACTACGATTGGTATTGGTTCTGTCTCGGGAAAACGCCAAAAATGAATTGGGGTTAGCCACATTATTATCAAACTGCTGATTAGGATCTGCAGGCCAGCTGGGGTTGGCCATAAATGTAGCACCCAATAAATCGCCTTCAAAGCCAGCATTGTCTGTTATAGGTGGAGCCTCGTCATTTACTCTTGACAGCGTTACCTGTGCACCTAGTTTTAAACGGTCTTTGACGATGTCCTGGTTTAAGTTCAATCTTGCAGTGATTCTTTCCATAGAGGAATTACGAACCACACCTTGCTGGTTATCGTAGCTTAAAGATGCTCTGTAATCCCCTGAGCCATAACTGTCACCGTAAGCAAGGTCATGTCTGTGTGAAATAGCTGTTCTGTACACTTCGTCCTGCCAGTTAGTATCACCACCAAAATCAAGTTCTGATCGGGAGGAGCCTAAAGCCTCCGCACCATCGAGAAACTCGTCTCTATTCAGTAAGTCGAATCGGGCGGCAGGTCTTGCAAAACTGACGTTGGAGCCATATGTAAATTGTTTGCTTATACCTCGGCCACTTTTAGTGGTAATCAATACTACACCGTTTGCGCCCCGCGAACCATAAATAGCAGTTGCAGAAGCATCTTTGAGAATATCGATGCTTTCGATATCACTGGGGTTAAGAAAGTTCAAAGGATTTCTTGCTGAAGAAGATCCACGACCAATATCGGCACCACCAGCAGAAATGTCGTTACCAGCCAATGGCACACCATCAACAACGAATAAGGGATTGTTGTCACCACGAACGGAAGAAGTTCCCCGAATACGGATGTTAACACCTGAACCCGGCTCACCACTGTTGGTGGTAATCTGAACTCCGGCAGATTTTCCTTGGATCAGTTGCTCTGGCGATGAGATAACGCCCTGGTTAAAGTCTTTCGCTTTTACAGAAGCTACAGCACCAGTGGCATCTCTTTTTCTCACTTCACCGTAACCCACTACAACTACTTCTGATAACGATTGTATATCACCTGCTAAAGAAATATCATATCGGTCGCCAGAAATTGAAGAAACGGCAATTTCCTCTCTATTGTAGCCAACAAAGGAGAACACGAGTACATCGTCATTGCTTACAGATATGGAATAGGTACCGTCCACATTGGTAACAGTACCTGAGGAAGTGCCCTTTATGATAACGTTTGCGCCTGGAATCGGACTGTCATCTTCCAGGGATAATACAGTTCCCGTGATGGTTCTTTGTTGAGCTACCGCCAGGTTAACGCTCGTCATAAGCACCAAAAGGAATAGCAGCCGGGGCCACTTTAAGTAAATTTTTCTCATAATAATAGTTTAGTTTAAAAATGCATAAAATAGGTATTAATCCTTAGTAAGATAATAATTATACAACAAACTAAACACACTTTAAATCAAAATATTTTCTATGATAACGTTTGAAATTAACGATTTTTGGTATAACAAACGTTTGAAATTGATTAATTCCCGTAAATGAATG
>JBGSXH010000255.1:0-2257 GCA_041751515.1 Cyclobacteriaceae bacterium
TATCAAAAAGCTGATCAGCATAATCCCCAGTCCGATAGCAATACTTGCTACGGCCACTTTATGAATCGTTCTGGAAAAAGAACCTTTCTCTGTCTGACTGATTCTTTTTGATATGAAATAAGAGAGGTTCAAATTAATTGCTATTTTTGGCCAATCAGCTAATTTTTTTCTTCAACATGCAAATTAACAAAATCATCAAGAAACTGTCCCTTTTAATATCGGCTATTTTGCTGATATTTTCAGCATGCACCCATGCACAGCAGGCGCTCGAGCAGGAACAAGAGCCCAAAGTGATAAAATTGGCCGCAGAGCGATTTACGCAATACCTTCCCTGGCTGGAAGACAAGCAGGTCGCTATGGTTGTCAACCAAACTTCCATGGTCAAAGAAAGTCACTTAGTCGATACTTTACTAAGCAAGAACATCAATATTAAAAAGGTTTTCGCACCGGAACATGGCTTCCGGGGAGATGCTGATGCTGGAGAGAAAATCGAAAGTGGCAAGGATAGCCGAACAGGGCTGGAAATTATTTCCCTTTATGGAGACAATAAAAAGCCAACTCAGCAACAGTTATCAGGTATTGAGGTGGTCGTTTTTGACATCCAGGATGTGGGCACACGATTTTACACTTACATTTCTACCATGCATTATGTAATGGAGGCATGCGCCGAAGCTGGCATCCCTCTTGTCATTTTGGACAGGCCTAACCCCAATGGGCATTATGTAGATGGGCCCGTGCTGGAGATGGAAAACAAATCTTTCGTGGGCATGCATCCCATTCCTATTGTGCATGGCCTTACAGTGGCAGAGCTGGCACAGATGATCAATGGGGAAGGCTGGCTCGCAGATGGCAAAAAATGTGAGCTGCTTATCGTCAAAACGAGCAATTACCATCACGACTATCAGTATCGGCTTCCGGTGAAGCCCAGCCCAAATCTTCCTAACGACCAGTCGATAAGCCTTTATCCGTCCTTATGCTTTTTTGAAGGGACGGACATCAGTGTTGGGCGGGGTACTGCATTCCCCTTTCAGGTGGCAGGCTATCCCGATCCGAAGTTCGGCGATTTTTCTTTCACACCCGAAAGTGTTCCTGGGGCGAAGAATCCGCCATATCTTGGAAAAGAGTGTTTTGGACTTGATTTGCGACAAGCTTCTACTGAAGGTTTTACCCTCGAATATATTATCCACTTTGCCCGATTAGCAGACAAAGGAGAATCTTTCTTTAATAGTTTTTTTGATAAGCTGGCAGGCACGAAAGCGCTTAAAAAGCAGATAGCCCAAGGGTTGACAGAGCAGGAAATTCGCAAAACCTGGGAAGCAGGGCTGACTAATTATAAAAACAAAAGAAAAAATTATCTGCTTTACCCCGATTTCACCGAAAACAAAAAAGTAAACGATTTGTAATTTGGGTAAATACCCTTGCTTAACCATCAGGAAACAACTAGTATGAAAACAGCACAATTGAGAATTATTTATATGGGTACTCCGGATTTTGCTGTGGCCGGTCTAGCCGAGCTTGTTGACCATGGTTGTCAGGTGGTGGCTGTTATTACGGCTCCCGACAAACCTAAAGGCAGAGGGAAGAAAATCATGGAAAGTCCTGTTAAGCGCTATGCTGTTTCCCAGGGAATACCGGTTTTACAACCCACCAATCTCAAAAGCCAGGAATTTCTGGCAACATTGAAGAGCTATCGGGCCGATTTACAGGTAGTGGTAGCTTTTCGGATGCTTCCGGAAGTCGTATGGAACATGCCGCCCATGGGCACATTTAATTTGCATGCTTCCTTGCTGCCACAATACCGCGGTGCTGCACCCATTAACTGGGCTATCATTAATGGTGAAAAAGAAACGGGCATCACTACTTTTTTCCTGCAGCAGGAGATTGATACCGGTGCAATACTTTTTCAGGAAAATACGCCCATCTCGCCGGAAGATAATGCAGGCTCATTACATGACAAGCTGATGCATCAGGGTGCAAAGCTGGTATATAAAACTGTTAAAGCCATTGCTGAAGACAATATCGTTCCTACGCCGCAAAAAGAAAGTACGGAACCCATGAAAACAGCACCAAAAATATTTAAGGAAGATTGCGAGATCAATTGGCAGCAAAGTGCAGAAAAAGTCAATGACTTTATCAGAGGAATGTCGCCCTACCCTGCTGCGTGGACAATGATTAATTACAATGCTGTTAAAGTGTATACAGGAACAGTATTGCCGGAGGAAAATGAGGCAGCAGGCTATCCGGGAAGCATGTCGAC
>JBGSXH010000256.1:0-2027 GCA_041751515.1 Cyclobacteriaceae bacterium
GTTCATTTTGTAATTCCTGTATATGTTCCGCGTAGTTTCTGCCGATGGCAATTATTTTCATAAGGCAAGGGTGTTCTGTGTTGCAGGACAAAATAAAGGATTTTTTCCCAGACCTTCATTGGTAATTACATAATCTGTGCGAACAAAAAGTAAATGGGACTTCTTAATAAGGAACTATTTTTCAATCAAGATTACGTTTGAAGAAAACTATAACTCTATAGTCAGCACCATTTTTTCTAAATGGGTTTAAGTACTCCATTAAATTAAACTGAAAAATAATATCCAATCCCCTTGATAGTAATAATTTGGATATTCGGGTCGGATTTCAGCATGTCACGAAGCTTGGTGATATAAACATCTAAGTTTCTTGAATTGAAATAGCTGTCATCTCCCCAAAGTTTCAATAAAATATCTTTTCTTTCGGTGGTCTGATTAGCTTTGTCAAGTAACATCATCAAAATGCCCGCTTCCTTATGGGATAACCTTTTTGCCTCTCCATAGGGATCCATCAATTCATATTTGTTCGGATAAAAGACAAGCTTACCAAATGAGATCTCCTGTTTCCCGTTTTGCTTTAGTTCTTTGGTCAAGCTTAGGAGATTTTCTATTCTAACAATAAGTTCTTCCAAACTAAACGGTTTTTTGAGATAATCATTTCCCCCTGATTCAAATCCTTTCAAAACATCTTCAACCTGGCTTTTAGCGGTCAGAAAAATAATGGGCATATCTGGTTTGATCTGTCTGATGGATTTGGCCAATTGATATCCGTCAATTTTTGGAAGCATGATATCAAGGACACAGATATCGGCTTTGGTTTCGGGGAAAATATTTAAAGCAGCTTTCCCATCTTCTGCCATAACCACCTCATAATTTCTACTTTCAAGGCTTTCCTTTACAATTTTACCCAGTGATGGTTCGTCTTCCACATATAATATCCTCGTCATATTTTCTGGAATTGAAGAGTGAAAGTGGAACCTTTACCAAGCTGAGAATCAAGTGAGATTTTTCCTCCATGTGAATTTATGATGGCAGACACCTGAGCTAAACCCAAGCCATAGCCTTTGACATCATGAAGGTCCTGCTGGGGGACCCTAATGAATTTTTCGAAGATTTCTTTTTGATATCCCTCTGGAATGCCAATTCCTTTATCAGAAATCTTAAGCATAATTTTATGGTCTAATTCATGTAAATAGACATGAATGGATTTATGATCTTTGCTGTATTTGATGGCGTTGTCCAAAAGATTAAAGAAGACCAGGCTTAGCTGTTCTTCATTCCCGTAAATTTTGAATAGCTCACCTTCTTTTTGGTATTGAAATTCAAATGATTGGGATTCAAGCATGGGCTTGAAAGAATTTAACCTTTCTTCCAATAAAATATCAATAGGTAGAGTCCTGAAATTGACTTTTTCATCTATTTCCAAAACACTGGATTTGAGGATGTTTTCCGCCATGGCGGTCAATCTTTTAAGTTCATTCTTGGCAATCTCAATATATTCTTTTCGGGTTTCCATATTGTCTTTGGCCCCAAAGTTCTCCAATGACTCCAAGACTATGGCAACGGTGGAAACAGGAGTTTTAAGTTCATGGGTAATATTGCTGATGATGTCGTTTTTGAGCAGGTTAAGCCTTTGTTGCTTCAACATGTTACGGTACATGGCAAACATAGACAATGAAATAAAAAGAACAACCAGTACGGCAAACAAGAAAGGATTGAGCATCTTCCTAAAAAGAAAACTCTGATATGACTCAATATAACCGCTGATCCTTGTGCCAAAAGGAATCCTGATTTCTTCTAGTGAAATGGCATTGGCAGGAATCGGATCGGCTTCTTCCGTGATGTCATATCTCCGGACTTTGGCCTTAAGAGGGTAATTGTTTTCTGCCAAAACTTCATTGAAGCGAGTTTCAATAGATTGGGGATCTAAGGGTTCCGTATTCATTCTAAATGTGAATTTTCGGTCTTCATTTAAGCTATCGATCCCCATCATTAAAGGCCTGATTACTTTCTTTAAGGAATCCGCAAAT
>JBGSXH010000257.1:0-13065 GCA_041751515.1 Cyclobacteriaceae bacterium
AGTGGTTTTTAACGGCCATCGCCTTCGCTACGCCACTAGGCTTTATTGCAGTGGAAGCAGGCTGGACAGTCACGGAAGTGGGCCGCCAACCGTGGATCATTTATGGCATTATGAAAACCAGTGATGCACTTACGCCCATGCCCGGTATACAATACAGCTTTTATATATTTACAGCAGTTTATGTGTCATTAAGTGCCATTGTGGCTTTTTTACTTTATCGTCAGATAAAAATGCTACCCGATAACTTAAATGATTAATAGCATTTTAAAGAAATTATATGGTTTACGTCATCATTGCTTTTTTATATGCTGCCATCTGGCTATACCTGCTGATGGGTGGCGCAGACTTTGGAGCCGGCATCATAGAGTTATTTAGCCGACATGAGGGTAAGAAACAAACGCGGCAGCTTACCTACCAGGCCATCGGGCCGGTGTGGGAGGCCAATCATATGTGGCTGATTATTGTGATCGTGATTCTTTTTGTAGGATACCCAATCATGTACAGCGTACTTTCTATTCATCTGCATATTCCTCTGGTGATTATGCTGTTGGGCATCATTGCGCGGGGTACAGCCTTTATTTTTCGCCATTACGATGCTGTGGAAGATCGACTGCAAAGTGTTTATAACCACATTTTTGTCTATAGCAGCTTTATTACTCCTCTATTTTTAGGGATTATTGCTGGTAGTGTTATTGGCGGCAAAATCGATACAAAAGCCGATACTTTTGAGGCTGCATACATACTGCCCTGGTACAATTGGTTCAGCTTTGCAGTAGGTATATTTACGGTATGCATCTGCGGCTTTTTAGCAGCCATTTACCTGATTGGCGAAGCTTCTAAAATGGAAGAAAAGCAGCATTTCATGAAGAAAGCCCGCATTTTCAACCTTGCCACCGTAATAGCAGGGCTAGGCGTATTTTTCGCAGCTTATTATGAAAATGAGGCCTTTATAGCAGCATTTACCGGCAGTATGCTTAGCCTGACAGCACTGCTTTTAGCCAGCATTGCTTTAGCCTTGCTATGGTACTACCTGAAGAAAAAGCATGCAATCCTCATCAGAATGCTGGCAGGGTTTCAGGTGACGATGATATTGCTTGCGGTAGGCGTCATTTATTTCCCGGATTTTATCATGCTGCAAAACGAAGCTAATATTTCTTTAATTGAAAGTGCTACCAACAGCAATACGATCAATGCCCTTGGCTGGTCACTACTGATCGGTGGTTTATTTATTCTTCCTTCTTTGGGCTATCTATTGTATAGCTTTCAAAAAAATCCCCTGGATGAAAGAAGGGAAATTATTCAGCATTAAACCGAGTAGTCAGCTGCATCGTCCAGCGACTGGGGAATGATGGAGTACGGAGTAATAATGCTATAAAACAATCCACTTGTACTTCCTCCCTTATTGCAAACATTAGGACAGATCGCCTCGTTTAGACAGAAAGTATTTTTATCAATAATCCATCTTAGCAAACATAATATGTTAAAGTTTTCCAACCTCATCAATGGGGATCAGCCTGTTTTAGTTGACTTTTACGCAGACTGGTGTGGTCCTTGCAAAGCGATGGCACCGGCGCTACAGCAGTTTGCCAGCGAAATGAAAGGAAAGGTGAAAGTAATTAAGGTGGATGTGGACAAAAACCAGCAGGCTGCCCAACAATATAAAGTACAAAGCATTCCGACGCTGGTGCTTTTCAGAGGCGGAAAACTGGTATGGCGCAAAAGTGGGGCCTTACAATTACCCCAGTTGAAAGCTGAATTGAGTGAGCATTTGTTTTAGCGATCAGTATTAAAAGGCATTATCCGTAAATGTCATTCAATACCTTCGCCAACCTCACTCCGGCCTGCACTAGTCTTAAATTAACAACTTTTGTATTATCACGGAGATAAGGATAACTGAGTCGTTCATCTTCCGGCAAGTCATACACAACGTCCCTGTAGGTTACTGATTCCGCTGCCCAGTCGCGCACATTGCTGTCCTGCCATTTTTTCACCTGGGCTTTTTCTTCCTTGTCCAGTACATTCGCTAGTTCGGTATAGCTGTATTTATTACTTTCTATCATTTGAGTATCCCATACCCGGTGAAGATTAGAGGTTTCTCTGAAATAGCTTACCCTAACGGCATTGCCGCCCTGGTCGTCACCAGTACCCACATGCAGGGGTTGGTGAATATCACCAATAAGGTGTACCAGCATTTTCACATGCTCCGCTTCCTGTTTGGCTTCCAGTCCGCCCTTTTTCAAGTCCTCAGTAAGCCTTTCGATCGTCGCAATGATATCTCCATTGGGATTCTTGGTGGTTTCATCATAAGTATTGCCATCTGGAATGGAAACCCAATGCCAGTCATGGGTATGGTCATAGGCAGGATCTGACTTAATCTCGTCCATCCAGGTAGAGACTTCTGCCAGCGAGGCACCATCAAGTATTTTACTAAGTTTCTTCGTGGCTTTTCTGCTAAGGTGATTCTCTGCAATATGCCCTACGGTACGGTGCCCGGTAATGCCCCAGGCCATCACCAAATGAAAGCCAAACATCATCAGCAAAACAAAAGAAAGCTTTTTCATAAATATGGATAAGGTAAGTTTCGTGCTCAAAATTAGTCAAATCGACCCTAAAAGAAGGCATCATTCAATTATTTCTGCTGATAGATTGTATTGATATCCTATGCTATCTTAGGAAAGGCAATGCTCTTTAAAGGCCAGTGCAATGAAATTACCAATTGCTGTATGCCCTTTAAGGGCAATGGCCTGCCAGCGCTTTTCTCCATCTATCTCCAGAAACAGGCGCTGTTTGTAATAAGCATCACAGCGCAAATGCACCTCTTCCATTGCACTGATTGCCGCCTGCATCGCATCCACTGATTTTTCACTGATCGTTAAGAGCTCTTGCATCAAAACCAAGCTTTCGGTGCAATTGCTGCAAAATACTTGCTGGTTTTCGGGTCGTTGCTGACTATAAAATGAGAAGGCGTATTCCATTTCCAGCAACTGCTGGTACATCTGAATTTGTTGTAAATCCATACCCGCGGATATTAAAAAAAATTGTGGCAAGGTTCGTAATCAGAAAGCTTTTTGTGCTTTCAGTAAACTATGAAACAATGATAAAAAAAATTATTATTAATAGTGAAGGAGACTAGTCAAAAGTCTTCACAGGGAAAGGATTTATAAATAATACCACTAGTTAGTCATCGTATATGACTATATTTGCCAACAATACGAAATCAGTCCTGATAAAGAAAATCCATTTCGGGCCTGATTAGTCTATTTTTGATTAAATTAGCGCAAAAATTTTTTTTAGAATGAAGAACAGAAAGTTTAATTCCTGGCATGATGTAAAATTTGGAAACAAGTCTCCCGAAGTTGTCAATGCCATTATAGAAATTCCAAAAGGTAGCAAAGGTAAATTTGAATTAGATAAAGAGTCCGGTCTATTAATGCTGGACAGAGTGCTTTTTTCATCGGTACATTACCCTGCCAATTACGGTTTTATTCCTCAAACCTATTGTGAAGATGGTGACCCGCTGGACATTTTAGTGATTTCCTCTATTGACCTGCCACCCCTTTGTATGCTCGAAGCCAAAGTGATTGGTGTGATGCGTATGTTAGATCAGGGTGAAGCAGATGATAAAATCATTGCCGTGGCGCAAAACGATATGTCTGTGAACCATACAGAAGACATGGAAGATTTACCGCAACACCACTCAAAAGAAATCAGAAGGTTTTTCGAAGATTATAAAATCCTTGAAAATAAAGAGGTAAAAGTGGAAGACTTCCTGGGCAAAGAAGAAGCCTACAGAATCATTGAAGAAAGCATAGAATTGTACAAAGAGACTTTTCTGGCCAACCCAACTGCATAATACCTGTTCAATCAGGTATTATTTCTAAGCACGATTTTTTCCTGATCGTGCTTTTTTATTTGCCTATAGAATTCGACCAGTTCAGGATAGCTGTCTTTATCGTACTCCCCTTCCTCTATTGTCAGCGATCTAATATAACAGACCTTGCCGCTTTCAACGACAAAGCTTCTTTGATAACTGCCAAATGCACTTTTTATCGATACCCGTTCCGGTAAAAATTCCGCAAACAGCTTTTCAGGAAATGCTACCGAAATGCTGTCCAGGTCATAATAGCTCCTTGTGATAAAAATTGGCTGCGTACGTGCTTCCTTGGCAGCATCTGGAGCGTAGTCACTCTTATTGAAAATATTAGGGTTAAATACCAGCCTGGCGCCACCTGTCCTGGCAAACTTTGCTACAGAAAAGCTGGCATCTTCCTGAATGCTCTCGTCCTGCTGACTTCTCTGCATTGCCACCTGGTGGAGTACAATACTGCTGCTGCTGATTTGGTTGAGAAACCACTTGCGGCGTTCGACTTCAGCACTAAGCATACTGGTGGATATGCCCATCAACTCCGGCTGCAGCCCTGTGTACAGTGTTTGGCTGACAATTTCTGCCTCTCCGCTTTCCTTTAGACTAATATCGGCCTTGCGCTGCAAACGGTTATCCTGAGCAGTATATCGCGGCGTTCTGACAATCTCTCCACCTTTCTCATTGATAACCAGCACCGGACGATTGCTGGTAAAAGTCCCCAAATAGCCGAAAGGGTTTTGCTGACTGGTACATTCCAGCCAGACCGTATCCTTTTCCATAGGCACGCATAAAAAGGCGTGATTGAATTGAGGGGAAACAATATCAGTGTTCAACGGCGGAGCTGAACTGCCTGCGTTTACCAGGGTATAGTAGGACTTTACGCCAACTTCTGTTAGCATGGCCTGCATGAATATGCTCAGCGCCTTACAATCGCCATAGCCGTATTGCTCTACACTGCTGGCAGAAAAAGGTTGCCATCCGCCAATGCCCATCTGTATGCTAACATAGCGGGTTCTGCCTTGCATATATTCATATACAGCACGGGTAACTTCCCGGGGTCCGTCCAGGTCTGCTGTCAAAGTCTTGAGGGCTACTTTCAGGGGATAAGAAATTTCATCCTTTCCCTGATTGAGTTGCTGAATCCACTCTCCGAAACTACTCCATGATGCCATTTGGCCGGCATAGCCATCCATTTCAAAGTTTTTCATAGCAATATTTACCTTTGGGGTACGGAGGTATGCCGGTGGAGCAAAGCTTTCTTTGGCTTTCGGCACTATATTGCTAAGCTTAATGGAAATATGGTCTATCCCATTAGCATAATGGACATGCACAAGACTGTCCGGAATATTGCTCAGGCTATAATTAAAGCCTACCTGCTCGGGTACCGACAACTTAAAACCTGCCTCAAGCACCTTCACATTGGCATCACTTTGTGGATACCAGGCCGGGAAATTTAGTAAACCTTTGTATTTAATTTCATAAGTATAGTGCACCGTATAGGGGTAAGTGCCAAATCTGGGTTCCAGGTAAATTGCCCGGTTATCTTCATAAATTGAAAAAGAGGAAACAGCGCTGATATCTCTGAAATCCTTCTTCTTAAACTTTTTCACGACTTTCCCTTCTTCGTTTTGAATGGTAGCCTCCATGGAGCCGATGCGCACGAAATCATTGTAGATCGTTACAAAATCAGCCTGTGCTGCCCCTTTTGCATTGAATACTTTTACCACCTTAGTGGCAGTTTTTACAGCGTGGCCAGGATCTAAAACGACAATTTCAGTATTCTCCTCCAGTACAACAGCATTTTCGGTAATTGCTACCTGCTGCAACCTAGAAGCTACTGCAACATGCGATAAGACAACAAATGCGATTACAAATACAAAAGCGATTGTTCTTCTCATTGCTTTACGATCACTATCTGAGCGTCCATCTTATCAACGATAACATCAAAGAATGCCTTCAGTCCATCATATTCATCTTCAGCGAAAACACTCTTATTAAAAACTAGCTTGGACATCAGGGTAATATTATTCTGACTGCTTGCACATCTGAAATGAAATGTTGCACTGTTATCAGGCAAGCCAATGGCAATGCTTTCAGGCAGCTCACCAACTAAATAGCCTTCCGGCAGGGCAATATTCACAATGTTGGATTCATCAGTAGGATAGATGATATCAACCGGATAGTGTCTTTTTTCGTCCTTAAAAGGATTCTCCTCGACTAATTTGAAGATGTTCGGATTGAACATCACTTTCGTTCCCATTACTACAGCAGCGTCTACAATTGTTCCCTCCAGCTCCTCTTCCAGTTTCATCAAATCTTCGGTAAAGTTATATTTAAGCTCATGCTTATGAATGTCAAAATTCTCAAGTGTGCTTTTTTTATTTTCTTTATAAGCATCATCACCCTTTTCCTTAATTTGCCTCAAAGCATTTAAAGCACTGTAACCACTGTTCTGCATTTGGACCAAACCGTTCAGCTCTCCTGTCTCAGAAATGGTAAATCTAGCACTAGAAATCTTCTGGAATTTACTGCCTGGCTGCAAACTTACCCAGTCCGAATTATCCTTGTTAATAATTCTTCCCCTTTCATTCAGGCACTTCTGTGGCAAAACGCCAAAAGGCGTCAAAGGGTCACTGACGTCAATTAAATGTTGTTCATCATCTATGATGAGTGCAGCAAGCACATAATTGTATTTGCTCAGGATGGGTGAGACCGGGTGTACTCTGCCATGCTCCCGGGTGCTGCTCAGCACAGGGGCGACATCCAATTCCATCATCTTGCAAAGTGCGATATAGCATAGGGCCAGGTCCGCTACATTGCCGGATTTAGATTCAAAAAGGCTCTTGACAGTCTGAGTTCCCAAATAACCATTATTACCATTCCACCGGAAGTCTGTCATAATATACTCGTGTGCCAGCGTAGCTTTCTCCAAATCATTGCTGGCTTTGCCATCAATCGCTTCCGCAATTACTTTGAGCGATGTGGACTTTTGCATTAGTTTACCAAAACGCTCATGTTCAGATAACACTTTTTCAATGGAGGTCCAGCTGCCCAGAATATCCTCATATTTAGACCCTGGAAGCTGAGTACTCTGAAGCTGATGCTCCAGACTTAACATATAGTCTTTGTTGCGGGCTACATAGTTTTCTCCTCTGAATGCAGGAATGTCTTTGGCCACATATCGGTCAACATTTGTACGGTAGCTCACATCACTGTAATGGTATTTTGAACTCTTTGATACCATGCCCTGCTGGCTGCGCTGTTCTTTGTATGTAACAGGCTTCCGTTCGGTACCATGCGAACTTTCCCTGATATGGTATGGGTGAAAACCATTGCTTAATTTCAAATAATGATAGTATTCAGGCACTGTCGTTGTCAGTTCACTCCAAACTACCGGAATTTCTTGCTGGAAGTACCATTGCGGCAAGGTTGCAATAAAAGGAGATGTCAATTTATAACGGTATTCAATTACCGAACCTTCCGATACTTTCGGCATCGTAAACGTAATTTGATGGTACGGGCCACTGAGCTGATTGCTAAAAACCGCACTATTGTGCAATTTCTCCTTCTCTACCTTTCCATTGACGATATTATATGTAAATCCACTAATACCTGATACAACTTCTTTACTGTTGCCACGCTCAGGCTGGTAAAAGGGTATCGCTACATCAGCCTGATCATAGCCATTTTTGTTAAAAATTTTAACCCTTATATGCTGCTCAAAATTGACCATGAAGCCATCATTCTGGTTATAACTGACATAAATTTTTCCAAAGTCACCCAAAACCACTGCAGCAGCATCCGGGTCGGCATCATACTGCGACATGAGCAACTCATCGTTAGTTACTTTTCCAAACTTGAAAGATACTTCTTCGTCCTGGGCACTGAGTTGCGAAAGGCAGGAAAGGCCAATAATTAGGGCCATCAAATATTTCATAAGCATTATTGTAGCGGTTCCTTACGACGACTTAACCATGAACAGCATATCGCAGCAGAAAACAGGTAGATTGACCCTTCTTTATCATCAAACCAAAAGAAAGGTAACCCATTAAAAAATACTTTTATGATAAAATAAGGAGTAATAATGCAATTATTATAGAAAGGAAGGTCTTAGTAATCTAATTTTTTCTGAAGTTGAGGGTGGACAATGTCTTATAGAAATGAAGTTTATTAATACGATTTCAGCCTAAAACGCCTCTGTCACCATAATGTAGAACGAACTGGTTTCCCGACCCCAGGCGTAATCGAACCTGAAGTTCATTCGTTCTGCTTTATTGAGCGCAAAGCGAAACCCGGTGCCGTAAGAGTATTTAAGCGTACTCCACTGGGCTTCGCTATCGGGGCCGAATACGTCTCCAAAGCCGGCAAAGGCCACGCCACCGAATCGCCAGTAAATAGGAAAACGATATTCTACTTGATTGGCAATCATGTGGTTATCCCGGTAACGGTTTGCAGCATAGCCACGGAGAATAGACTCGTCCCCTACTCTTGCCAGATTCGTAAACGGGGCATCACCAAAATTGAGGTTCATCACCGCATGGTAAGCCAGAATGTGATTCGGTTTAAATTGCCAGTAAGTAGCATAAGAGCCTTTAATATTCGTATAGGAAAAATCAGATAACCAAGCAGGCCGGTATACATAACTGGCCAGTTCAGCAAAATGCCCTTTCGTGGCATTGACAATATAATCGCGACTATCATATAGCGCAACCACGCCTAAGCCCACGTTATTGCCTCCATCTTTACCGGGCACTCCGCTTTGGGCAAGCAGGCCATCGTCCTGCATTTCCACATTAAAATAATTGGTAAAACGCAAATCGGGCCCCAGATAGGTAAACGGATAAATCCTTTTTAACCCCATCAATGTAAAATCTACAAAATTATAGCTGATGGCCTCCCTGTTACTTTCAGGGGTTTGGTTGCCGATGCCATAATAACGGTCTGGGAAATTGCGGTAGCGCGTTTCGCCGCGCAACAAGTAAGCCTCATCTTTGAGAAAAACATTCCAGGAACCCCAGACGTCTACCTGCCGGTTTTGGGTATAGTCAGCCAGCAGCTTCACAAAAGACAAGCGGGTATCTTCTCCTGCCTCATTCTTCAGCTTAAAATAATACACCCCAAAAGCGCCTGCTGCCCAACGGGTATCGGGGGTGTAGTAAATGATGGGCACAGGGATAAACCCTTCCGACTTCCCGTCAAATATTTCAAAAATACTCTGTGACACTGCTTCGTCTTTGCCTTCATCCCCTTCCGATTGCGCAAACGACAGGGTTGAAAACCCTAATAACATCAGGCAGAAGCAACTTCGCAACCAAGCAACGGTCGTATAATAGTGAATTTTCAAATCTTTCTCTTCTAAGCAATTTTAGTCGCGTCAGAGGCTAAATACATCTATTTAAACCGTCAGGCTACAACCGTATACGAAAGCGATATTACATGAATTAAGTTTAATATCACCGATTATTTATTTGATCGGCATATTATTCATCATACAAACGTATACCAGCTTTTTTTGGATTCGATTTTAGCAAATCTGCTGCGAAAAACGAAACGGAAAACTGAATGCTTATGTTAACCTTTTATTAATCCAAGGAATGAATCCCAAACATAAGCATATCAATGTTGGCAATATACTAACCGTGACAAAATTATAGTATAGAAATTAATTATGACATACCTGGAAATAGCCGCAGACTCATTCACCGGCTACTTTTATTACCTCATTGAAGAAATCACCCAGCCAGGCTGGAACAGCTATTTCTATTGGCTGCTGGGCTTGTCGCTCTTTATTTGGGGCTTAGAGGTTCTTAAACCCTGGCGCAAAGGACAAAAACCCTTTCGCCAAGACTTCTGGCTCGATGCCTTTTACATGTTCTTCAATTTTTTCCTGTTTTCGCTCATCGGCTATAATGCCATTTCCAATATTGCCAGCGAAGGTTTCAACGATTTCCTTGCCCTTTTCGGCCTCAGCAATATCGTAGCGCTCGAAGTGCAAAGCTGGCCGGTTTGGTCGCAATTACTACTCATGTTTGTACTGGCTGACTTCATCCACTGGAATGTCCATCGCCTACTGCACAGAATACCCTGGATGTGGGAATTCCACAAAGTGCATCATTCTGTACAGCAAATGGGTTTCGCCGCCCACCTCCGCTTTCATTGGATGGAAACCATTATGTACAAAACCCTGCAATACATCCCCCTGGCCATGATTGGCTTCGGCCTGCTCGACTTTTTCTTCATCCATATCATCGCCATTGCCATTGGCCACCTCAACCATGCCAACCTCAACCTTAGTTACGGCCCCTTCAGATACCTGCTCAACAACCCCCGCATGCACATCTGGCACCATGCCAAAACATTACCCCAAGGTAGCAATGGCGTCAATTTTGGCATAAGCCTCAGCGCCTGGGACTACCTATTTGGCACCGCGCACATCCCCTCCGATGGCCGCGATATCGCCCTGGGCTTCGACAATGCCGAAACCTTCCCAAAAACCTTCTGGCAACAAATCAGCCACCCTTTCTGGAAAAAGCAGTAAAGCATATCTATGCTTTCACTACGCACATCAATTTAATTATTGAACATTTTTTGGGCGTGCCCTTCCGCTGCGCTACAGGTCGTGCTTTCCCCTGCAACTCCTCGGGCGAAGAAGGTTTTTAGCGCATATTAGCAGCAGTGTTCCAAAACATCGCCCGGCAGGCAATCCGACGACAGCAGCGCCCTGTGGGGTTTCCGGGTCAATCACTCACGCAGCTGCTAAATTTTATACTAATCTCATATAATTGCATCTATAACTTACCTAAGCAACAAAAATATTGAAAATATTTATACCTTAATAATACAATTTACCATTGCTTTATACTTATTGTAGAGTCATCCTATCAATAATAATTACATTTCAATTGCAATTATAGCATTAAATCATTATTATTTACTTTTTTATTTGCATTTATAAATGTACTATTACAAACACTTAGCGCTAAGGGAAATTTTTATTTAACCCTTAAATTTTATATAATGATCAAAAATTACTTATCGACCCTATGTATAGCGGTTTTGCTTGTGGTGGTCGGTTGTCAGGAAAAAGACAACGAAAATATGCCTATATACGAGCATAATATGGAAGTATCTAATGAGTACAAAACCAAACTTAAAAAGGCTTCCCTTGTATTTGGTGAAATCCTTAAAGATAAAGAAGCAAGATTAGAACTTGCTGAATATGCTGACTTGCCCGGTAATGGAGGTCAAATAGGAGTTTCATTAGCTGAACTGTTTTTTCCAACAAATGGAAGCTCCAATTTGCGGTCTTCCTCTGCAATCGTGCAGCAATTTTATAAAGCTGCAACATCGGATGAATCAAAAAGGACCATTGATAACGATGACCAAATGGATGCAGATGAACTTTTGGAGTTTATCAAAGACAACAATATTTCGATTACCGCACCTTACTTAGCCGAAAGATTCGACTTGGAAGATATAAACACTATCACGGTTTCTTATTATACCGCGGACATGGAAAAACCTAATGATCCTGACTACAAAGGTGAAACACCAGGCTATAAGGTGGCACTTGGGAACAGGAAAGCAAGCGATTTTATTAACTGGCGCCAAGTAGAGGAAGAAGCAGAAAACGACTGGTTTGTTGTCGACGATGATTACGCAGTTGATAACCCGACGATGGTTTTGGGAGAATTCGATGACGGCCACTACATAGTGCATCCAGATCCTGGCTTTGGCGGTGGTGGAGGATATAACCCTCCACCAAGCAATAATTTATTGAGATGCCCAGACCTCAATCAAAATAGCAGATTAACGCTTCAAATGCCACATTTTAGATTATTAAATAATGTAGTATACTGGCCGAAATCAAATAAAATGTTTCTTTATGTTATAACGGGAGAATTTACTTCAAATCAATCCGGAACTCCAACTATTGGTGCAAATGTGCATAATCATTTAAACTGGGTCAATGTATCTAGAAATGATGCTAAGTATAATAGATGGAAAGATTCTGAAACCACTTTTATAGTTCATAATCTAAAGTATGAATCCGACGAGTTTATCATGGCATGGGCAGTAGAAGATGATGGAGGTACAAATGAGATAAGTGGTGAAGTCGGGTTAAGCGATAAACTTAAACCTAGTGTAAAACTTAAAGCTAGTTATAAATTAACTACAACACTTGTACCTATAATGCACGCCCCGTTTGACAAATGCTTAGTATTGGAAGATAATTATCACAAAACAGATTTTGGTCGAGGCTTGCTAAATGAGAGCCCTATATATCGCATGTCTCAAATAGAATTTTACTTTAAAACAATCCACTAATATGAAAAAAGCGAGTTTATTGTTTACAGTGATTTTACTTTATACAGTCTCAATGGCGCAGGACAATGGGCAAAAAAATCTAATCAACATCAATGGTGGCATCATTTTATCCAATTATAGTCAAATGGATGACTGGCTTTCATATGGCTTTAATCTAGGCTACTCCCGGTTTATAACTAAAAAACTATACGCTGATATTGCTGTGGGGAAAGGGCGATTTAAAGAGACTGCCACTGGTCTACATGCCCTCAGAGAAGATGAAATGTCGTCGACTTTTAATCTTTCAACCTATAACTTTGGACTGGGATACAATTTTGTAGATAAAGATAAAATTAAGTTGGGTGGGCAATTGAGCTATTATCACTACCGCTACTATAGGGTTTTAGAAACTTTCAGTGACGGCCAAGGCAATATTATCTCTAGAAAGGCTGGCACTACAGGTCAGAGCAATATTATACCTGGCTTAAGAGTGACAAATATACTTGGTGAACATACCGCCATTGTAACTAATTTGGGTTACAGCTTATTTGCTCCACGGGTAGACAGACTTATTTTAAATACAGGAATTTCTTTCACATTTTAAATTTAAAGCCCCGGCAATTTGTCGGGGCTTTTTTCAAAAGCTAATCAATATGAAAAAAACAATTTTACTATTTATAGCATTCCTGCTCTATTCAGTCGCTGATGCACAGGAAAGCAGGCACAAGAATTTGATCAATATCAATGGTGGTATCATTTTATCAGACTATAGTGAACTGGACGATTGGCTTGCTGTTGGCTTCAACCTGGGTTATTCCCGCTTTATTACTAAAAGACTATATGCTGATATTGCGCTGGGAAAAGGCCGATTTGAAGAAACAGCCACAGGTTTA
>JBGSXH010000258.1:0-1524 GCA_041751515.1 Cyclobacteriaceae bacterium
GGCACTGGCTGGCATAACTAGCTCAACAATAGAGTTTCTGTAATCTTCACTTAGCTCCAAGTCTAGTAATGAACGCTTCTTAAGCCCTTCCGGTACGGCTAAATGCAGCCACTTTGCAACAACTGAGAGTGTAGTAGCCTGTAGAATAACTGAAGTCAGTACAATAAAAAAAACGATATTGAAGATATCATTGGCGCGGTCTACATTGGCAATGAGCGGAAAAGTTGCAAATACTATGGGTACTGCTCCACGAAGTCCCACCCATGAGACAAAGAGCTTTTCCCTCATCTTATATTTAAAAAATATCAACGAAAGAAATACGCCAACAGGTCTTGCCACAAATATCAGAAACAAAGCTGAAAGGATTCCGATACCCATAATGGGAATTATATGCGAGGGGTACACAAGTAAACCAAGCGTTATAAACATTACAATTTGCATTAACCATGCTACTCCATCAAAGAACTTTATTAAGCTTTTTTTATGGAGCATCTTACCATTGCTAATGACAAGTGCACAAATGTAAACTGCCAGGAAACCATTTCCGCCCATAAAGTCGATGAACGTATAGGTAAATGATACCAGTGCCAACATGAGGACGGGATACAGGCCCTCATATTCCAGATTAATTTTATTCATTAATAAGGTTATTCCTTTACCCATAATAAATCCACCCGCAGCACCGATCACCATCTGAAGTATAAAGACAGGAATCAATGAGGTAAAATCAAATACCTCGATAGTAAGTATGGACGTCATCCCTATTGTCAGGAAAAAAGCCATCGGGTCATTACTACCGCTTTCCAGCTCCAGCAATGGCCTTAAATTCCCTTTTAATCCGATGCTCTTGGTTCTAAGAATGGAGAACACTGCTGCAGCATCAGTAGAAGATACAATTGCGCCAAGTAGCATGCTTTCAAGCAGGGAAAAGTCTGAAATTAAATGAACGAAGTACCCTAAACTAAGCGTAGTAGCCAAAACACCCAGCGTAGATAAGGCTACTCCATGCCATAATACTGGCTTGATACCTGCCCACCGAGTATCTAAACCACCGGAAAAAAGGATAAATGTTAAGGAAATAATTCCTAGAAACTGCGCTATATTTAAATCATCAAAAGCAATTTTGCCTAGTCCTTCACTGCCAGCCATGATCCCCACGCCCATGAACAATAGCAAAACAGGAATGCCAGTTTTACCAGCAGTTTTGGAAGCTATTATCGCCAGAAATAACAATAGTGATCCAATAAGAAGAATATTCTGTGCTGTAAGTACCATGGTTGCTTAAGGAAGTCCTGCATAGCCCATCACGCTATTAAAAAGTAAACAGATGGGATAAAATTTGATGATACGAATTTAGAAAAACTATTTGAAAGCCCACGAATTACAATTATTTAAACAAGATAATTATTCGTAAGCCTCAGGAATTGCCAAAGTTATCCTTACTAAGAAGAGATAACTTTATCTTGGTTTTTAGTCTGGATTAAATTTTGCAGATGTAAGTTATCGTGCTTTTGGTTACTATTT
>JBGSXH010000259.1:0-1670 GCA_041751515.1 Cyclobacteriaceae bacterium
CACAATTCCAAGCCATTTACCGTAGAACTGCGACCCTTATTGACACAAGCAAAAACACACGAAAGGGTACTCTATACGGTGACTGAATATTGGAAATCAGCCTACTTCTCTAAATTGGCTATGCTCAAACTTATTGAAAAAATCAGCAGATACAGTTCAGAAGTATTGAGCGTAGAAGTAATAAATGTTGAATCACTAATCCAAATTCCACCATGGTTTTCTCAGACGATATCATCGGATTATCAATCGCCAACCTGATAGGTTGCTTCCTCTTCATAGCTGCAGCCTATTATCTAAAGCAGATGCTGCATGACCTCAGGGCCATTCGACAGGATCAAACGGAACTGCATGACCTCTTTATCTGGATTAAAGCCCAGCAAGGAGGATTAAAAAAGTATGTAGTAGAACACCACCGGAAACTCAAAAAGTACCGGGTAGCATTAGGAAATAGATCATTAAAAACTTAACTAATGAAACTGCTAAAGACCATTTCCAATCGTTGGCAAAGTCCAACACCGCCCTTCTTCAAAAGCTTGGGCAACATCGGACTTGTGGTGGCCAGTATAGGTGCAGCAATTTTGAGCGCACCCATTGCTGCTCCAGCCATATTTACAACGGTGGCGGGGTATCTCATTACGGCTGGATCAATAGCCACCTGTATCAGTCAAATTACAGTGGACGATAACTCGACCTTAGAAAGTTAAAAAAGTTTAAGTTGTTTTAGTCACCCTCTACAACCCTAAACCATTGGTTTGGGGTTGTATTATCTTCATAATAATTAATAAATAGCAGATTGATTATCCACTACTATGCCGGTAGGGATACATTGATACTGTAATTATTTTATAAAACAGCAAGGTAGATCTGTAGTTTTCTTTCTGTTTTGATTCGATATTTAGCCAAGTCAGTAACTCTCTGTTTTGTTGCAATTATAATCGCATTGACTTACAATTAAAATTATTCGTAGTTTAAGAAGAAGCTGTTTCGTTATTTAATGTGTAGCCAGCACCAGTCTTTGGTAATGTAAATAATCCAGCAGATCCAGATGAAAGGGTATTAGGATATTTGAAGTTGCTAAAGCGCAATTAGCTAAGGTGGTTATCTTACCAATTCAGGTGCCATTTTTTTATCTCGACCTTGTGCAGCTTCTAATAGAAATTTCCAAAGTATCTTCAGTCCTGAATGCTTAAAAATGCTTAAGGAGCGGGGGGTGGACAATGGTCCTCTTAAGCTCCGGAATGGTGAAGGTTTAATTGAATTCGCCAATTATTATGATATTAGCAAAGATTAATTACTTCCTAAAGCTGCAGCTTTTTGACAGGTTTTTAAAAAAGTGACTACAGACAAGCCTGAATTTTCACATTTTTAAAAAAACTTAAATATTTTAACTATTCGAAAAGTTCAATCGTTTTCGGTTGCGAATAATTCAATTTTTTACTTAGAACGTTATCAATTACATATAAATACCTTTGTTCTGTTAACAGGGGGTTTGCCAAATCTGCTTATGAGCAATTGTTAAAAATTGCAAATTAAAATTTAAACAATCATTTTAGATTTGGATTTAACTACATAAACCATTTCGTTTTTTTCAAAACAACAAACCCTATGAGAGACTATTTACAAAAAATTAATGCTTTACTGCTCGTTTGTCTACTGATGGTAGGCAGTAT
>JBGSXH010000260.1:0-15450 GCA_041751515.1 Cyclobacteriaceae bacterium
CAGGTTTTCTGGCTTACTTAACGTGGCTAAAAGTAGTTCTCTACCTTCATAAGTTTCACCATATTGCTCCAGCTGTAGGTATTCGCTGGCTTCTTCCAAATGTTTGAAGTAGGCTACAACCCTATGATGTGGAGTAAACTTAGTCCCCAACTCATAACCCAAAAATTCTGCAGGGGATTGTATTTCCTGGGCTGAAATGAAATTGGGCAGTACAAAAATGATGGTGAATGCAATGAGCCAGTAAGGTGTTTTCATATTATTTTATGCTATTTCCAGCAAAATAGCGTAATAAATGCAGAATGCCAATATGAAATTTTGAAAGCATTGGCTTCAATGATTTCTTAGAAAGCGATCACGTAAAGTATGGACACATACAATTTGTGGTATTTTTAGTAAATTGCACTTGTATTTTTATTTATCACCATAATTCTATTTTTTCAAATGTTATTATACATCGGCAATAAATTGTCTGCATACGGTGCCACGCCTACGAGCGTAGAAACTTTAGGTCCAAAGCTTCAGGAGAAATACCAAACACTTTTAATTTCAGATAAGCAAAGTAAAATCTTCCGGCTCTTCCATATTATTCTCACCTTAATTAAGAGAAGAAAAGAGACTGAAGTGGTACTGATGGATACCTATAGCACTATCAATTTGTTGTATGTGTTTATTGGTGCTTGTTTGTGCATTTTATTCAAAATACCATATATCCCAATACTTCGGGGTGGAAATCTGCCTGAACGAGTCAGGAAGCTGCCAAAAATCACTCAGTTTATCTTTGGTAATGCGTATGTAAATATTGCGCCTTCAATGTATCTATACGAACCATTCCAAAAAGCAGGATTTAAAACCCAATATATTCCGAATAACATAGACTTGACAATCTATGATTTTAAGGAAAGGAGTAAACTGAGCAAGAATATCCTTTATGTGAGAGCGCTTCAAAGCATTTACAATCCGGCTTTGGCAATTGAAGCTTTTGCTAAAGTGAAAGCCAAATATCCGGAAGCTACATTGTGTATGATTGGGCCGGACAAAGATAATTCATTGCCTGGTTTGAAAGTACTTGTTTCAAAACTAAAAATTGATGATGCGATAAGCTTCAAAGGTATGGTTCCCAAACCTGAATGGATAAAGCAGGCAGCGGATTACGATCTATTTATCAATTCTACCAACTTTGACAATCACCCTGTAAGCGTTATCGAAGCAATGGCCTTGGGCTTGCCTGTAGTCACGACCAATGTCGGTGGCATACCTCATCTTGTCACGAATGAAGAAAACGGACTTATGGTGCCGCCTAAAGACGTGGATCAGTTTTATAATGCCATAGAACGGCTGTTAAAGGACGAAAAGCTGGCCAACAAGCTCTCCAAAGGGGGAAGAAAAACCGCAGAGTCGTTTGCATGGCAAACGGTAAAACTTCAATGGTTTGAACTGATTGACGGCATTATAGCAGAAAAAAGGGCAAAAAAGGCTTAACGTTCAAACGTATAAGCCACCACCTTATTTTTAAAGAATGTAGGAACCAGCAGCATTTTTTCGGCAGGAATATAGCCGATGTCTGCTGTATTGGATTCCTCTTCGGTGGTGTCTAGCATTTGGTGGGTGCTGTCGCTATCAGCATAGTAAATTTCACCTTTCCATAGGCTGGCAATATAGCTACCATCATCAAGGATGATAAGCCCATCCCCTCCCTGTATGTCGGCATTCACCATCTCAGGTTCTCCACCCTCCAGGGGGTATTTTCTTAAACCTTTGGCATCTAAACCAAACAGTTCACCGGCCTCATTAAATTGTAAGCCATTAATATTTTCCTGCCCTTCAATTAAAAGCTTGACGGCGTCATCTTCGAGAAAATAAACTTTCCCATCTCTATTATCAGAAAAGTAAATTGTTTCCCCGTTGGATGCAGCATCATTCAAAAATACGGCATTGTCAACTGGATAGCGCTTCGCAATGCTACCATCTTCAAGGTTGATCGCTACCAGTTCATCAATATCAGTAACATACAATTGATCATTGAGTATTGCCATTCCTTTGGGTGCATTTAAGCCCGAAGCCCAGCTCAAGTTTTCTACTTCACCACTTTTAGAAATGATCGCAATGGTGCCATTGCCAGCTTTGCCAGTAGGGTCTCCTACAATATTGGCTACAAAAATTCGGTCAGATGCTTCGTGGTACAGTACAGATTCGCATGTGGTCAATACTGTATCGGTTTCCCACAATTGTATCAGCGTAGGTGCTTTTACCGTTTCGTCTGCTGATGTGGCATTTCCTGCTGACTCTTCGGATTGGGTTTGACTGTCACCAGCGCATTGCCAAAATAGAAGTGACATAAAAAGCACTGTAAAGGAATTGAGTACTGTCGATTTTAGCAGTTGTAGGGGAAGCATATAATATGTTTGATGGTTGAGTTGCACTGTTCAAAGTAGCTAAAAACGGTGACTTAACCAACGATCTACAGACCATTTTCCGCTGCCTTTTAATACGATTGCAATTCCCATGATAATGGTTAAAAGATAAAACTGAATGCCTTCACCTTCCTGTTCTCCACTCCAGTTCATGAAAAAGCCATGTTCAAAATTAGTTACTGTAGCACCTATCATGATAATGACAAGACTTGCTGCCATAAACCTTCCAAAAAAACCTATGAACAAAGCGATCATACCTAACGATTCACCTAGAACGATCAGTGCGCCGACGACAGCGGGAATACCCATACCCGAAAAATTGTCTATGGCAGCACTCCAGCCATCTCCACCGAACCAGCCAAATAGCTTCATGGCTCCATGTGGAAAAATCACCACAGCCAAGCCTATTCTTAATAAGAATAAATGAAGTGCATCAGATGTTTTTAGAAAGCCTTTAACCATAATATTTCTCTTTATTGCTTAATCCCGTGCAGCGCAAAATGTTTGCAATGCAGAAGGATATCAAAAAATCCAGCTTTGCATTAACTAGCAAAGCCGGACAATATTGACGCAATCTGTTAAAATTCAAGTTCGGTTATAATCTATTAAATGCTCCAATTACATGGACTTTTCCTCTTTCAAATACTTCTCCAGCCAGCTATGTTGCTCCCATAAAGTATGCAAAATGGATTCTCTTGCAGCATAACCATGGCTTTCGTTAGGTAAAAATACCAGTCTGGTCGTAGCGCCATGGCCCTTCAGTGCATTATAATAACGCTCACTTTGGATTGGGAAGGTGCCGCTGTTATTATCTGCTTCCCCATGAATAAGCAGAATCGGTGTTTTTACCTTTTCAGCGTTCATGAAAGGCGACATGGTATTGTATACTTCTGGTGCTTCCCAGTAAGTACGTTGCTCATATTGAAAGCCGAATGGCGTCAATGTTCGGTTATAAGCCCCGCTTCTGGCAATACCAGCAGCAAA
The DNA here is from genome assembly GCA_041751515.1 of Cyclobacteriaceae bacterium. Classification (GTDB taxonomy): domain Bacteria; phylum Bacteroidota; class Bacteroidia; order Cytophagales; family Cyclobacteriaceae; genus JBGSXH01. Next base: position 3,396 of record JBGSXH010000260.1, read on the forward strand.
CAAGTCGGTATGCGAAAGCAGGTTCGCTGTCATAAATGCACCATAAGAGTGTCCTCCTACTGCAATTCGGTCTCGATCACCAATGCCCATACCATCAACAATATGGTCGATAGCTGCTTCCGCGTTGGCAACAAGCTGCTCTACAAAATAGTCATTCGGTTCTTCATCGCCCTCACCGACGATGGGCATCTCGGTACGGTCCATAATGGCATATCCCTGTGTCACCCAATAGAGCGGCGAACCCCAGCTAAGTCGGGTAAATTCATATTTCGATCCGCGTACCTGCGCGGCGATGTCAGAAGATTTGTACTCACGCGGGTAAGCCCACATCAGTACAGGAAGCTTTTCATCCGAAGCAGGGTCGAAATCCCCCGGGGTATACACCGTCGCAGAAAGGCTTAGGCCATCTTTGCGTTTATAGGTGACCAGCTCTTTTTTAATGTCCTTCAATTCAGGGTAAGGATGCGGAAACTGAGACACCTGTTTGGGCTGTGTATTCCTTTTTGTGGCCCTTAGCCAATAGTTTGGCTGCTCATCAGTACTTTCTCTGAGGGTAATGAATTCATTTGCATTTTTATCATTTACCTTCGCTACCCTTTCGTAATAAGGCGCTTCACTTTTCCATAGCGTCTTGCTTTCCTTGGATTTAGTGTTGAAGGTGGCCAGGAATGGCATACTTCCCTCCGGAGAACCGCCCTCGCCGGTCATGTAAATATCATCCTTTTTACGCAACAAAACCCGCTCGCCGAACTTGTTCTTGGTGTAAACCGGGCTGCCCGGGTCATCATAAATATCGTCATAGCTGCGCTCCACAATTACCCGCACAGCTGCATCAGGCTGGGATGGATTGATTACCGTTCTTTTCTCCTGACGGCTCGCAAACCAGCGCTCATTCAAAATCGCAAAATTATCATCAGACCAGTCGATGCTGCGGAATCGCAGTGCAGTGGTGGCCAGTTTTTGCTTTTCGGCCTCAAAAGGAGCTGCCAAAGTATAAATTGCATCACGCTCCGCTACTTCTTTTTTCGGATCGCCTTCGTCCTGAGCTTCCGCCCAATACAAAGTAGCTGCCTTATCGGCGCGCCAGCTCACATTGCGTATGCCGGTAACCGTAGCATCAAAACCAGTAGGTCGTATTTCATCCAAAGGAATTTGCGCCAGGTCCTTTACCTTATTGCCATCAGCATCCCAAACTTCCATATTGTACGGAAAGCGGTATACAGGTACCAAGTAAGAAAAAGGCTCCTGAATGAGCTCAGTCAGCAGGTATTTGCCGTCCGGCGAGCGTTGATAAGATTTGATCATGCCTGGCGTGCCGACATTGCTTTTGCTGCCGTCCAGCTGCACCTTTACTAGCTGGCTTTCCAGATAATAGGCCAAAAGTGCCTCATCATGCGGGTTTTGTAGCAAATCCTGGTAAGTTCTGGAAGGCGCAGCCGACCCGGAAGTTTCCTGTATAACTGGTCCGCTAGGTGCCGTCGGTGCCTCTGGGGCATCCGGCCCGTCGGCCAGTGTGGTCTTGATCAATAATGCATCGTCATTCAACCAGCTGATGGCAGCGCCCAGCGCCATGTTCAGCCTGTCGTCCGTCAGCTTTTTAGCCTCGAGACTGGTCAAGTCGGCCACCCACAGGCTTATGCCGTCTTTCTCCATATTGGCAAAAGCAACATGCTTCTCATCAGGTGAGTAATTCACACTGCCAATGCGCGCATCTTCTGGCATGCCGGAAATGGTTTGTTCATCGCCCGATGCCACATCGAGCACCTTAATATTGGTGATGTAGCTTGAACGGCTGCGGCCATTATTGGCCGGATTAATCCTGATGCCGCCAATGCGCAGTTCCGGCTGAGAAACATCTTCAATGGTCGACAATCCTGGTCGCTCCAGCATCAAAGCCTGTGTACCGTCTTCGTTAAATTCCAGTAACGGCGTCGGTGCAGCGTCTACTAATTTCAAAATTTCATCGGGTGGGGTTTGGTAGCTGGTTTTTTCTTGTGCCTGCAGGGGTATTCCGAAGGTCAGCAAACCAGCGAGACAAAGGCTTTGCAAGACTTTGCCAGTGGCATGAGGTGTTATCATCATATCTTCAATAGCTTGGTTTAATACCCTTAAAGTACACCATTTCCTGTAAAAAAATAAGAAAAAGCCTTCATACTGTGGTAGATGGGCCTATGGTTAATGACTTTACTGAAAAATAAGATATGGGCGAAGCCTGCGGCCCGGGCTATCCATTGCAACTCCTCGGCCGGAGGAAGCCGGGGATGAATGTTTAGGCATTATCCTTACAAACAATGCCCAGCGCTATTGAAGCCCACCTATCCGGCCTGTGGGGTTTCCATTGCTATCCCTTTCGCAAAAAACCAAGAAATGGCCCAGGTTTTAAACCTGTGACTATCTATGGGATTTTGTCTGAAACCACTCAATTTCATCATCCTCCAATAGGCGCTCCTGGAGGAATCGGGCTGAACTCCGGCAATGAATATTCATCCGGATTGTCTATGAATTGGCTGATAATGACGCTGAAATACTGCTGTGTAGTATCACCTTTTTCGAAGCGTTGCTGTAGGTTTTTTAGCCTGCTGTGCAAAAGGGCTTTTACCTCTGGTCCTGCGTTTTCGTGCTGGGCCAGGTGAATCATATGGTGCAGCGCGACAAAAGCAATGCGTTGCTGCACAAGCCGCGTAAAGTTAGTGTCTGCAGTATTATTGGAAAAGCTACTATTTTCAATGGCTTCGAGGACATCTTCCAGGCCGGGCAAGTCGGCATGAAGTGCTTGCTGGCTGATGAGCCGCTCTGCCCTTTCCGGGTGGAGTAAGAGCCCAAAAACCAGGTCTGCACCGCTTTCCGCCGCGGCCAGCGGGTCGAAGGTGAGTCCGGTACGGCCCCGGAAGCTTTCCCTGTCCCGGCCATAGCCGGAAGCCTGCGGCGGCAGGGTTGCCAAAATATGCTCAGGCAAAGTAAGCGTGCTGGCGGAGGCTGCTTCCAGCAATTGGTCGAGCACCGCTTGCTGCATCGCTGCCGGAACGGGTTCCAATATCAGCGCGTCCGGTTTGACGCCATAGTTGTAATTTAAGCCCCCAACCAGCTTTACTGCAGCTTCTACCTGATAACGGTGCAGTAAATAGATAGGGACCAGATAATTTTCCAGCTGGCTATAAGGCAAACCATCCTGCATGACGGCCGGAGAAAATTTGTCAAGTGCTACCTGACGGACTTTCAGCAAATGTTCCAGTTCGGTCCCCGCATCTTCTGCATTGTCCCAAAGATGGGCGTACGCATGGGCACCGCCTTCGGCACGCGCGTCGCGATCAGAAATGAACATAAGCCCTTCCGACTCCATAGTGCTTAAAATGGCTTTCAAACCCTCTTCCTCGGAGGCTTCGTCCTCAAAACTTTCATAACCATAAGCGATAGATAGCTTATCCCAATTGCTCAAACCCGCTGCATAGGCTTCGTCCAGCTGTATGTTGCCATCCTCATCTAAAGTGATTTTGGGATGGGGATAATCCATTACGCTGGCATCGTTAGGGCTTGCTGCAAAATTATGGGCAAGTCCGATGGTATGGCCGACTTCATGGGCAGAAAGCTGTCTAAGTCTCGCCAGCGCCATCGATTCCATGGCATCGCTGCCCTTGCCTTCTTCATAATCTGCTAGGAGTGCTTCGGCGATCATCAAATCCTGGCGGACGCGCAAAGAACCGAGCGAAACATGGCCTTTTAAGATTTCACCGGTACGCGGGTCTTTTACGGAAGCACCATACGACCAGCCCCGTGTCGAGCGGTGTACCCACTGAATGACATTGTAACGGACATCCAGCGGATCAGCATCGTCGGGCAGCATGGCTACCTGAAAGGCGTTGTCGTAGCCCAGCGCTTCAAAAGCTTCGTTCCACCAGGCGGCGCCATCCAGCAAGGCGGACCGTACCGGTTCCGGCACTCCTGCATCCAGATAATAGATGATGGGCTCTTTTGCCGCACTGCGCTCTGCAGATGGATCTTCCTTTTCCAGTCTATGACGAGTGATGAGTTTCTGGTCCAACGGCTTGTCGATCGGCTGGGCATAGTCAGCATAGCTGGTAGCGAAATATCCTGCTCTTGGGTCAAACTTTCGCGGCTGGTACCCATCTTCCGGCAGCGCAACAAATGAATGGTGCTGCCTGACCGCAAAGCCGCTGTTTTCTGCCAAAACACTTCTCAGATAACGGCCTGCACCGCTGCCTGTAAATGTGGTGATGGCCTCAAATTCTGTATTGCGGGGAAAAGCCTTGGTTTTGGGCATGTAGATGGCACTTTTGTCCTTATCCACACTGTAATCACCTTCTTTCATGCTTTTTAGCCGCTGGCTAATGCCATGCGCATCGCGCAGCAGAAAATCAGTAATATCGATGCGAATCGTGCCATTCTCCTCAGCAACAATTTTGAAACTTCCAAGGATGGCCTGTGCAAATGCCTGCTCCACAGATTGCTGCTCCAAAGGATTATCGCTTACTGCACGATAGTCTGTATTAATCGCCTGCAGCAACACTTTTGGCCCGGACCTTACGAACTTCACAAGTCGTGTAGCGCCCAGCTGTCCCCGGTCCAGGCCGATATCATTGGAGCCCAGGCCTGTAGCCAGGCTGCTGACATAAATGAACTCCTGCTCCAGCTCGTCGATTTCCAGTAGTATTTTTCCTTCCTTATCATCCCAGTAGAAGTTGAAAAAGCCTTCGTTTTTTGCCATCCCTGCAGTACTGCTGGCATTGTTCGCGCCGTTGGCGCTGCTGTTTGCTGCTGGCTGTTGGCAGGAGGTGAAACTAAAGATTGAAAAAACAGAGATGATCAGGTAGATAATTGGCTTCATTCGGTTAAGGGTTGCTTGCAGGTGAAAATTGATTGAATATAATGAAATAGGGTAGTAAAACGAAGGTAGTTGGCAAAAATGCAGATAACCTATGCTATCTGTATGTCTTTTTGAAAGCAGCATGAGCTTTTACGTGTTTTTGCGTTAAGGATTGTAGAGGAAAGCCCGGAAGCCGCTGATATTGTTTCTGCTGCTGCAGGGCGCTTCTGGGATGATAAGAACCGGCCCCTGAAGTGGTATTTTCGGCTGAGGACTTGGAACGGAAAGCCTGGCCGAAGGCAACGCCCCAATATTTAATGCTAGCAGCCAAAATGGTAGTGGTTTGCTTTTGTACTTAATTTTTTTTTAGCTTCGGAAATGGAAAATGAAGAAGGACTGTATTTTGTTGCTTTGGTAGCTGAGGGTACACTCGCTGATGACGTAATGGCGATAAAGCAGGAATTTGCGGATAATTTTGGGAGCAAGGCGGCCTTGAAATCGCCGCCGCATATTACGCTGCACATGCCTTTTCGTTTAAAAGCTAAAAAATTGTCGGCCTTGCAAGCGGCTTTGTCAGTGGCAGCAAGGGATATTTCCCCTTTTGACCTGCAATTGCAAGGTTTCGGTGCTTTTGAACCCAGGGTGATTTTTGTTGATGTGATGGAGCAACCGCAACTCCGGCACTTGCAAAATGCAGTACAGCAGCAATTGAAGCTTTTGCAGTTGTTTCAAGGAGATTATAAGGGGCGCGGGTTTCATCCGCACATGACGGTGGCATTTCGGGACTTAAAAAAGGCAGCTTTTAAAGAAGCCTGGCAACTTTTTGAAAATCGTGCGCTTGAAAGAAGCTGGGAGGTCAGTAAATTTTGCTTACTTAAACATAATGGCAGCTTTTGGGAAACTTTCAAGCATTTCCCCTTGCAGGATGCAAAATAAAAAAGCAGCTGACGAATGCCAGCTGCTTTTTTATTTTGTCATTTTAATATGACTACGACTCGTTGATCATTTTCTTCAGTTCATCACGGCTTTTGCCGGTTTTCTCCTGCAGTTTTCCTAACAACTCATCTTCTTTACCTTCTACGTAAGTAAGATCGTCGTCTGTAAGGTCTGCATATTGTTGTTTCAATTTTCCCTTGGCCTGATTCCAGTGGCCTTTAAAAGTTAGCTTGTCCATGATTCTTGGTTTAAATTAAAAAGTTGGTGATAGTAAAACCGCTGTATGCATGAAATGTTTCAGTCTAAAAACTTTTTTAGACTGAATAATAAGCGTTTAACGTAATTTCAATAGATTATTGACGTTTTCCTCAGCTGTCGCCCAGAAGAAATACCTGTATAATAAGTGCTAGTGGCTTGAAGAAAAAGTTCTTGCAAAGGCAGTGTCGAGATAGCTTAATCGAGCAAAACACTTAAAAAAGCCTCAATTACTCAAAAATATTTTCGAGGATAAAATTTGATATTTGGGCGATATTATACGAATTATTTATTATTTACTTGTGCTTTAATAATATTTGTAAAATAATATTTGGGGAACTTATATAAGGGCAGCGAAACCATGTGTGCCTCAGCTCTTTATAAATTCGATTGACAGGTTACTTATAGCCGCTGAAGGTAATTTATACCATACTATAGAAGAATTCCTAAAGGTAAGTATGAGTTATTATCGGTTTTTATTAATGGTAAGCCTGTTAATCGGGTATATGAATAATATTCATGCCAATAATATTGTGGCGAGGGATATCTACAAAACAGTACTGATTAATTCGTTGAATAATGAGATAAAAATGCGTTCCTCGGTAACCTATGACGAGGCGATGCCAGGTCCGATGATCTTCATTCTGGAGGATGCGAAAAACGGGCAGGTAGTATTGGCAAAGAAGGAAATGTTGATTATTTACACCCCATCTGCCAATTTTTCCGGCCTGGACAGTATTGCTTACGAAGCCTGTTTGCCGGGAAGAAGCGCGTGTGATCAGGCTAAAATCTATATTGTAATTGCTGAGGAGGTTAATGTTGTCAACAGCTTTAAGGTGGTTGGCGAAAAAGATGATGAAGTGCCTATTAGTAAGATTCCATTTTACAATAATTTTACCAGCTACAGTGGCAGCAATCTGTTAAAAATTATCATCGAGGTATTGCCTGCAGTGGGCACCCTTTATCAGGCTGGTGGGATTGTACAAGCAGGGCAGGAAATCGATATTGATGCACTTGACCTGATTTACATTCCGGAAAATGATTTTCTTGGAGAGATTAATTTTAGGTGGAATGCAGCAGATGAAAATGGCTATGCACTTGAAAATGCCGTTGCCAACATTCAAATCGTTGATATCGGTGTTGAGCCTTTTGTACAGTATTTTGAATTTGAAGTGGATGAAAACGACTTTTATCAATTTTCATTCGAATTGTTTGATGCGGCCTACATTGATATTTATGATGATGCGCTGCAATATGTACGCGTAGAAACCCTTCCGGAACATGGAGACCTTAGGTTAAAGAACGCAGTCATTCATGCCGGCGACAGTATAGCGGCCAACGATTTAAACGCTCTTGCCTACCGTCCGCGTAAAGATTTTATAGGGGGTGATGCTTTCGAATGGCGGGCAAGTAATTCCCGTTATTTTAGTTTTGGCAGCGCCCAGGTCGGTATTGAGGTGATGAAAGTTAATGAGGCGCCCTGGCTGTGGTATGAAAACGCGGCGGTGGATAACATCAGCTATTCAATATTCACCGACGAAGCGCTAGACTTTTGCCTGGAGTTTTATGATAAACATGATGATGCGGTACGTGTCCAAGCAATATCACAAAAGGAACCTACATTAATAAAAGAGGGTGAGGCATGCTTTACTTTACCAGGACAGTCTGAGCCAGGTGCACTGCAATATGTGTTTACGCTTTGTGATGATGAATCACCTAATATGTGTCGGGATGTTTTTGTTACTATTGATGTAAAGGATATTCCGCCACCACCCCAGTACTATGAGCTTAGTTATAGTTTGCTGGAAGGGGAACGCCTAGAGGCATGTCTGGACTATAATGGAGCATTTGAGGCAGAATTTGCGGCAACATTGCCAGTGAGTTTTTCTCTTTCTACAGATGGATGTTTTGAATACAGTGCCCCTTTTGATGGCAATCAAAAACATGATATTACAATATCCTATTGTGATGAAAATGGGGAATATTGCGAAATTTACCAGCTTACTATTGATGTGGAGGCACTGCCCTCACTGGTTTTTTACGATGGCATCTCACCCAATAGCGATGGAAAGAACGATAGCTGGATCATCGAAAACATTCAATATTACCCTGAGAACCGTTTGAAAATAATTAATCGTTGGGGCGAGTCGGTGTATGAAGTTGAAAATTATGATAATGAAACGACAGTATGGGGAGGCACTTCTCTCAACCATCGCGAACGGCTGGCCTCAGGAGTATATTTTTATGATTTGGAGATCAGTGGTTTCTATGCCAGCAGGTTTCGTGGTACTATTCTCATCAAATACTAATTGAAATATTTCACACTCATATCGTTCCTGTTTTTATATGTATTCGCCGCCAAAGCGCAGCAGTTGCCTGTATTTTCTCAGTATTTATTCAATACTTTGAGTATAAATCCGGCGTATGCGGGTAGCCATGAGCGGCTAAGTGTGACCGCCATACATAGGAAACAATGGACCGCCCTGGAGGGTGCGCCAACAACATCGACCGTAGCTTTACATGCTCCATTAAAAGCCAGGCAGCATGGTGTTGGCATGCAGCTACAGCAAGACAATGCGGGCAGACTGCGGCAGTCGTCTGTGCAGGGCTATTATGCTTACACGATTTCGCTGAGTACAAAAGCCAGCTTTTCTATGGGAGCGTCTGTAAATATTACCAACTATGGTATTGATGATGCTTCCCTGAACTTACAGGATGATAATGATTTGGCTTTTGATGCAGATGGCCTGCAGGGTTGGCTTCCTAATATTGGCATGGGGCTTTTGTTGCGGCATGATAAAAGTTTTCTTGGAATGTCGCTACCGCTGCTTCTTCAGGTACAAGGCGAAGAGATCACCCCGACAGCATTGCGACAAGCCAGGCATTATTTTTTTCATGCAGGGCATGTTTTTACTTTAAACAACAGTTGGAAAATGCAGCCTGGGCTATTGTATCGCTGGCTGCAAAATGCACCCGCCGGCCTGGATTTACAGCATTACTTTATTTGGGAAGATATGCTTTGGCTTGGGGCAGGTTATCGTTTGCAGCAAGGCATGATTGGGTTGGTGCAGGCTCAAATTAATGAAAAACTAAGAATTGGCTATGCTTATGACCAAGGCATGCAGGAGTATCGTTTTCCTGGTAATAGCCATGAGTTGATGTTAAACTATCAGCTATTCAACACACCGGAGAAAATGGTTTCTCCAAGGTATTTTTAATTGTATGTATAAATATATACTATTGGCTTTTTTCTTTGTGTTAGGCTTTGGGCTTAAGGCACAAAACCTGCAGCAGGCGATCGGTCGCTCGGCTTTAGTGCGAGCTGATGATAAGTTTGCAGCTTTTGACTATGAGGGAGCTGTACATTTGTATGAGAAGGAATATGCAGACAATCCCGATGCTGCAATAGCTGTTAAAATTGCCAACGCTTACTTTAAGTTGCAAAAACGACAACAAGCACTCATGTGGCTGGAGGCTGCCGAAGAGGAGCTCGATGACTCATTAAAGTATAAAATGGCAGTTCTATATGCGCATAATCATGAGGAGGAAAATGCGCTCCGATTATTTGAAACGCTTGGCATTGGCAAAGCCCAGCTGGAAGGTTGGAAGCATTTTGATGCAGCGATGTCTTCACGGTACCAGGTGAATGCTGCAATGCGACAGGATAACTTTAATACCTACGGCAGCACAAAGGTGCAGGATGGTATATTATTTTTCTCTGATAAGCCGAAGGATGTCTTCATCCCTACACTTCATAACTGGACGGGCAATGCCTTTCCGGAACTGTATTATGCACCCATCACTGAAAGTGGAAAAATTGGAAAAGCTAAACCGGCCAGCATAGATCAACTGAAGGATGGCTTTGCAGGCCCCCTTATACAGTTTGGCAATATGTTGATAATGGGGATCAATCATGCTTCAACAGGAAAAATGTCGCTATATGAATGTCGGTATGAGGGAGAAGGGCAGATCATAGTCGCACAGCCTTTGCTTATGGATGACGTTCACTATGAAGGCATGCATCCTGCGGTTTATGGAGATTCTCTTTTGGTTTTTGCTGCAGCGCTGGAGGGTGGCTATGGGGGCATGGATTTATACAGCAGTGTTTATGATGGGAAAAGCTGGTCAAAGCCGCAGAATTTAGGTCCTGAAATCAATACTGCAGGGCACGAAGTATTTCCCTATTATAGTGCAGCTAACGGACTGTTTTTTAGCTCTGACGGCCATCCGGGATTTGGAGGCCTAGATATCTATCGTATCCACAATACGGATAGTACTCGTATGCCTGTAAATCTGGGCCCCGAGATCAATAGCAGTAGTGAAGATTTTGCTTACCACGAAATAACTGCCTATAGAGGATTTTTTAGCTCCTCCAGAAACATTACCGATAATATTTTTAGCTTTAAATCATGCGCAGGCGTCATCAAGGTCTCTTCAGCTTCGGGCCTCAATTTAGACTATCTTACGGTAAATAGTGGAGAAAAGGTGGATATGAGTACAGAGCAAGCCATTGATATTACATGTAAAGCGGGCGACATACTTATGATTTTCTTCGATACTGAGGAAGCACAGAACTTCTGCCAACTAGAGGTTGATTGTACGCTACTTGCCAAAGGAAGCCTGTTACTGGACTTGGATAGTTTGAAACCCTCAAAACTTAAACTGTCGCAATGAAAAAATCAGTGAGCATAATCTTAGTGATACTGTTGCATTGTGGCTTAATGGCGCAGGAACGCCAGGAGAACCAGTGTGAAAACCTCCTGGAAAGAGCCAATTGTATTGCTTTGGATCTTTCTGAGACCATCGATGGAGAAGGCATTGCACTTAGCTACCGTTGGGATATGGGCGATGGTACCCGGTTGGAAGGCGTAGACATTTCACATTGTTATGCCAAGGCAGGTGTCTATACCTTGTCGCTGGAAGTATGGGATGAAGCGCAGTCACTGTTATTGGAAAATCATTTCAGAGAAACAATTTACATCCGTGAACCCGTCTTAGCAGGGTTTTCTATGCCGGAAAGGGTACTGGCAAATGATACCTTTCAGCTGAAAAGCGAGATTGAATTGCCTGAAGGTTATGTCATTTCGAATATCGACTGGACCTTCCAAAAGCACAGTTTCAATGGTAATACGGTGGCATTGTCCTCCCCTGGTCCTGGAGATTTTCCTGTAAAAATGTTTGTGACCCTCACCTCTGATGATAGTAGCTACACAATCTGCCAGGAACAAATGCTAAGCGTTGAAGGGGACAATGATGCAAAAGAGATGCTGTTAAATAGGCTATCTGATTTCCCGGATTCGCTACCATTTATGGAAGCCGTTAGCCACTTGCTTGTTTACGATCATACAGCATCAGAACATAAGATTATACCGGTGGCAACACTTTCATCTGAACTGCTGCTACAGCCTGGCAGAATGTATACACTTTCGGTTTGGCACAAACAACAACTGCTGTCCCCGGTAAATGTATCTACAAAAGGGATGGAGGCGTCGTTTGAGACATACAGCGCACTTCATCAGGGAATAAAAGCACTGGCAAATTCCAAGGCGACAGCATTGGGGATGATGACTTTTGAAGAGGATAAGGCTGATTTGACCAGAGCAGGCAAAAAAGCTTTGAAGGCTAACCTCAAGCTGCTTGAAAACTGGCTCAGCGTAGGCCTGGAAATAGGCACTTATACACATACCGAGGGCTTTGTAGAGCAGAACATTGCGCTTTCACTGCAAAGGTCTGCAGCGCTCCTGCAGCGGCATGGATTGACGGAAAAAGTGCTTGTCGTTTCGCCGCGAGAGGATGACAGGCTTGTTAATACCTGTGCCGATTCCCCTTTTTGCAATTATGAAAATGAAGCACTGAATAAAAAGGCAATATTCAGATTAGCGATAAATATAGAAGATGAGTAAACTGGTAACAATAATTGTATTGCTGCTGACCATAACTATGCATGTACATGCTACGTTAGCGCAGCGAGTGCCAAACGAGATAGAGAATATTGATTTTCTGGTCACTTTTGGTGCAGACGCAGACCCATCATGGGGAGAC
>JBGSXH010000261.1:0-3073 GCA_041751515.1 Cyclobacteriaceae bacterium
TGCTGAGTGTCACGTGGTGACTGCCATTGGCGACAAACTGTTGGACATTCATGTATTAGCGAAGGCAGGATTGTTAAAACAGTTTGGTTTGGATGTGTCAGAGACAATTTTCTGTCAACCCTATTTGAATCCGCTGCTGGCCACAGGTCGGAAAGGACTGAGAGCTTTAAGGGATATTTTGCAGTATTTGTTGAACATTGAGCATGATGCGCTTTCCGGCCAGGAAAGGCTGTGTTCGCAGGCATTTTCTCCGCTCGCTGAGGCTAAAATGAAAATGCCGGTAAAAGTCGGTGATTATACTGATTTTTATTCCAGTATTGAACACGCTACCAATGTTGGTAAAATGTTCCGCGATCCTGACAATGCTCTGCTGCAAAACTGGCGTCATATTCCTATTGGCTATCACGGCAGGGCGAGTTCTATTGTGGCATCAGACACACCTGTTCATCGTCCTAAAGGACAGATTTTGCAGGATGATGGCAAAACACCGGTATATGCCCCCACCAAAAAATTAGATTTTGAACTTGAGATGGCTTTTATAACCTGCGAAGCGACAGCCATTGGCGATAATATTCCCGTCTCATCGGCTGATGATTATATCGCCGGTTGTATGTTATTCAATGATTGGTCGGCCAGAGACATTCAGCGCTGGGAATACGTGCCATTGGGCCCCTTTATGGGAAAAAATTTTGCCTCTTCTGTATCTCCTTGGTTGGTAACGATGGACGCGCTTGCCCCGTTTGCAGTCGCCGGTCCTGAGCAGCATCCTCCGGTTTTACCCTATTTGCAGACTAAAGGTAACAATAATTATGATGTAGCCCTGGAAGTGGCTTTGGCCCCTGATGGGCAGCAGTTTACCACACTTGCCCAATCAAATTTCAAACATATGTACTGGAATATGAAACAGCAGCTGGCGCATCAGGCGTCGAACGGTTGCAATATTAGGGTAGGAGATTTGTATGCCAGTGGTACCATCAGCGGCCAAACGCCGGATAGTTATGGCTCTTTGCTGGAGTTGTCTTGGAACGGCACGCGGCCAATAACGCTTGACGATGGCAGTATACGCCATTTTATAGAAGATGGAGATACCGTCCGCATGCAGGCCTATGCAACAAATAGAGACTTTCGCATAAGCTTTGGTAAAATTGAAACTAAAATACTTCCTTCAAAATAATGACGAACATAACGATAGATCCATCAGTAATTTCAATTCAGGAAATGTATACCTACATGACGGGTGCCGTAGCACCTAGGCCTGTCGCTTTTGCCAGTACTATTGATAAAAAAGGGAATGTTAATCTATCCCCATTTAGCTTTTTTAATGTTTTCAGTGCAAATCCACCTATTTTAATATTCTCTCCACTTAGCCGCATGCGCGATAATACGAGCAAACATTCCTTGGAAAATGTCATGGAAGTGCCGGAGGTGGTGATCAATATTGTGAATTATGCGATGGTCGAGCAAATGTCGCTTGCCAGTACTGAATATGGCAAAGGTGTGAATGAATTTGAAAAGGCTGGCTTTACTGCCAGCAACGCTGTAAAAGTAAAACCCCCGAGGGTAGAAGAATCGCCAGTTGCTTTTGAATGCAAAGTGCTGGAAGTAAAAAAACTTGGCAATGAAGGAGGCGCAGGACATTTAATAATTTGTGAGGTAATTTATGCCCATATTGATGATAGTATTTTAGACGAAAACAATGCCATCGATCCACATAAGCTAGATGCCGTTGCCAGGCTGGGTGGGAACTGGTATAGCAGGGCAAGTGGCGCTTCGCTGTTTGAGATTCCGAAGCCAGTCCGCAATAAAGGCATTGGCGTTGATCAACTTCCGGTTCATGTAAAGGAAAGTAAGGTACTTACCGGCAACAATTTGGGCAGACTGGCAAATGTCGATAGCATGCCAAACGAAGCAGCCATCCTGGCATTTTCGAAAAGCGAGACAATGCAACAGTATTTGGAAAATTTTAAAAAAAGCAATGATGCCTGGATGCACTGGCAACATACTACCGCCCAGCAGCTATTGGAGCAGGATAAATTAGAAGAAGCCTGGCTATTGTTGCTTCAAAAGGTATAGGGGAACCATAAAGCACCTTCAATCATCAATAAGATTTAAAGGTCTTCGAACAAGGGTCTTAAGAGAATATAGAACGCTAATTTAAAGGCTTCCTAAGGGTAGCTTCGTTCGCCAGTATATTTACGACTGCATTTTTGGGTAGGTGATAAGGCTTGACATTTCATGCACAAATTTCCTTTCTTTTATGTAGTAAGCATATTTTCTGGCAAGTACATGGACAATGAGATGCTCGATGGAAATGGGCTCACCTTTTTCCACTTCATTTACACTATTATGTCTTATTTCGTGCCCGTCAAAGATAAGGACAAGACCACTACCAATGGTTTCCATATGGTTACCCCCGGTGATGAGCACACCAGTATCTTCACCAAGTCCGATGCCAATCTGATCCGGATGATCGGCAACTGCCTGTGTAAGCCTACCAAATCGGCCTCGTTTGACAAAATGGGAATCCAGGATAATTTTATCGTTAAAGCCCAACCCTTCAGCAAGTTTTATATTGCCTTTCAGCAATGCTTCAGCACTGCTGCCCCCATAGATCATGGTTTTTGACATGGCCACCGCACCGGCGCTGGTTCCGGAAATGATAAACTCCTCTTCCTCCATGTAGCGCTTCATCATGATTTCGTGTACCGGTGTGTCTTTGATGATTTTACAAAGCCTGAGTTGGTTGCCACCTGTCATTAATACACCATCAGCTTTGCGGAGTCTTTCAAGATACGCTTCGTCAAAAGCATCTTCTCTTTCTTTGATGTGCATGAGCTTAATATTGGTGCATCCCAGCCTTCCAAATGCTTCCAAATAATTCTCTCCTACCTCTTCAGGAATTCTGGAGGCTGTGGTAATGACTTCTATCAGGGACGAAGTTCCTTTGAGCTGGTCGATGATGATTTTTAGTATGCCGAGTTGAAAAAAAGCAAAGTCGGTATATACTTTATAGCGAATATTTTGACTACTGCCTTTGTCCTCATTGCCTCCGATGGCAATTAACTTCCCTTTT
>JBGSXH010000262.1:0-2376 GCA_041751515.1 Cyclobacteriaceae bacterium
CACCCCTTCCTTGAGATCATTGATCATTATCTCCTTAACATCATATTCGAAGCTATGCGCAAATGATTTGAACAAATCGTGCGTCATGGGACGATTAGGCGTAATTTTCTCGATTTCTATAGCGATGGCCTGGGCTTCAAACATACCAATTATTATAGGCAATCTTCTGCTACCTTCCTGTTCACCGAGTACCAATGCAAAGGAACCCGACTGAGACTGGCTTGAAGATAACCCTAATATTTCTAGTTTGATTTTGTTCACAGAGTTCTATATCCTTTAGTTATTCAATGCTTTAACTGCCTCGGTTATTTTTGGCACTACTTCGAAAGCATCGCCTACTATACCATAATCTGCAGCCTTAAAAAACGGAGCATCCGCATCTTTATTGACGACTACAATTACTTTTGAGGAGTTTACGCCTGCAAGATGCTGAATAGCACCGGATATACCAACAGCAATGTATAAATTTGGACTTACTTTTACACCTGTTTGTCCCACGTGTTCGTGGTGAGGTCTCCAATCCATATCAGAAACAGGCTTACTACAGCCTGTAGCGGCACCTAAACTTTTGGCAAGCTCTTCCAACATGCTCCAGTTTTCAGGACCTTTCATGCCCCTGCCACCAGAAACAACAATCTCTGCTTCAGGCAATAAAACATCACCTTCTGCTTTTTCAGTTGCAGTAATTTTCGCTGCAAAATCTGCATCATCCAACTGCGCATCAAAAGCTTCAACATTGGCTTGCTCATCAGATTCGCTCAACTCAATAGCATTCTTTTTTATGGCAATAATTTTCTTCTCACCATTCATAACGGTTTTAGCAAAAGCTTTACCGGTATAAATACTTCTGGTGACAGTGAATTCCCCAGAGGTTTCAGGCAAATCAGTGACATTGGTGGCCAAACTTGCATCAATTTTCACTGCCAGCCTGGCAGCGACCGGATTCCCTAGGGAAGAAGTAGCTAAGATTAATGTCGTTGCTCCCTCCTTCTCCATTACCTGAGCCAATACCGAAGCATAAGCCTGGATGACCCCTTTATTTAACTTTTCGTTGGCAACATGCAGCGCTCTTGTAACACCGTAATTTCCAACTTTTGCAAGCTCTTCATTATCAATGGCACCCATAGCTACGGCATTGACTTCCGTTCCCTGGACTTTTGCCAAGGCTGCAGCGTAGGCAACAGCTTCCAAAGAAGATTTTTTTATAATGCCATCGGCACTTTCTACAAAAACTAAAATAGACATATATATAATTGACTAAGATTCAACAAAAATAAACGATTAAAGCACTTTGGCTTCATTCTTCAATAGCTTTACCAACTCTTCAACATTGTCGGCGTCTATCATTTTGACCTCACCTTTAGCAGGTGGCATTTCGTAGCCATTTACTTTGGTCTTACCATTGCTGTCTACAGCCTCTACAACATTGAGAGGTTTAGTTCTTGCAGACATGATACCGCGCATATTGGGTATTTTCCATTCCGCAATCGGTTCCTGACATCCGGCTACAAAAGGCAGGCTGAGTTCCAGTGTTTCCTTACCCCCTTCAATTTCCCGGTCCATTTTAGCATTGTTGCCATCGAACTCAAGTTTCATCACAGGAGATACGGATGGCATACCTAAAAGCTCCCCGACCATACCATGGACAGCTCCCCCATTATAGTCGATGGATTCTCTGCCCATTAAAATAAGGTCATAAGCACCTTCTTTGGCATAATGGGCGATTTGTTGTGCTACGAAAAAAGCGTCGGTAGGCTCAGCATTTACCCTGATGGCATCATCTGCACCAATGGCCAGTGCCTTGCGAATGGTGGGCTCAGTAGTAGCTTCGCCAACATTCAGCACAGTGACGCTACCGCCTGTGGCATCTTTCAGCTCAACAGCCCTCGCAAGTGCATAGTCGTCGTACGGACCTATGATAAACTGAACGCCTGAAGTGTCGAATTGTGTGTTATTGTCTTTAAAGGAAATTTTAGATGTAGTATCGGGCACGTGAGTGATACAAACGAGTATTTTCATGCTTTATATTAAGTTTTTTATTAATAACTTTAAATGTGACGTGAAGTTACGGAATAATAAAAAAAATCAAAAAGTAAATGAACGAGGCTCGAATTACGCAATTAAAAGCATTTTTAAAGACAGAACCAGAAGACCCTTTTATCATCTATGCATTAGCAACAGAATATGCCGGCTCGGAACCACAAAAAGCATGGGAATATTATCAGCATTTACTAGAGAAGCATCCTGCTTACATTGCAACATATTACCACGCAGCAGCATTACAAGCTGACCTGGGAGACAGGAATTTGGCCGACAAATTATACCAAAAAGGCATTGCCCTATGCCAGGAACAGCAGGAATTAAAAACGTTGAGAG